>NZ_JBFAGS010000001.1:597916-825378 GCF_040653835.1 Micromonospora sp. NPDC050980
CGGCGGCGGCCCGGTCGGCGGTGGGCTGGCCGGCGGCGGCCCGGTCGGCGGTGGGCTGGCCGGCGGCGGCCCGGTCGGCGGTGGGCTGGCCGGCGGCGGCCCGGTCGGCGGTGGGCTGGCCGGCGGTGGGCTGGTCGGCGAGTTCCTGCTCCTCGTCGGGAGCGGACCGCCGACCGCCCTCCGGCGGCGCGCCGGACCGGCGGCGCAACGCATCCGCGCCGCTGCGCAACCGGCCGCCGACCGCGTCGATGCCGCTGCCGGCGGCGGCGGTCGCCGCGGCCCGTCCGGCGGTCAGCAGCGGCGCGCCGAGCCTGCTCAGGTTGCCCAGTTGCGGACTCGACCCGAGCAGGCCGTCGGCCATCTGCTTCAGGCCGGTGGGGTTCCGGCTGGCCCGTCCGGCGGCCACGGCGGCGGCCAGGGTGAGCGCGGTCCGCAACTTCCGGCGGCGGCCCAGGACATATCCGAAACCGACCGCCAGGGCGATCCGGGCTCCGCTCTTCATCGGCTCTCCCTCGCTGCCCGGCGGGCGGGACACCTCATCGGTGGAGCAGCCCCGCCAGCGCACCTGCCGGGGATCAGCGAAAGGGCCTGCGATCGGCGAACCGCATCAGCGGACCCGACCGGCTCTACCCGTCACGGCCGGGGCGAAACCTGGGCCCGGCGGAATCCGGACGGCATCCTGGCCGGGCCGGCAACCCACCGACGGGCAGGGCGGCGGGCAACAACCTCAGCGGGTCGGGAGGGCCGAATCCAGACATATCCGGGCGTACGTCCGGCCGCCTTCCTCGCGCAACTCCGCACCGCACTTACGGAGCACCGAAACCGCGCCGGCGTTGCCGGGCGTCGTGTCGGCCACGACCGTGCGCATCCCGGCCGCCGCGGCGGCGTGCAGCAGTTCCCGCAGCGCGGCGGCGCCCAGACCACGGCCGCGCGCCGACCGGCCGAGCCACATTCCGGCCTCCACCGTCCCCGGCTCGTCGCGGCGGGTCATCCGCACCATGCCGACCACCTCACCGCCGGACACGATCGCGTACATCAGGGTGCCGGTCGGGCCGTCCAGCCCGCCGAAGCTGGCCCGGTGGAACTCGCGGAACGCGTCCCGGCGGGCCAACGACCACCCGGCCGGCGCATCCACCGGAGGCATCACGTCCTCCGGCTCCGCCTCCGCTGCCGCTACGGAGAGCAACGGCTCCAGGTTTCGCTCATCCACCGGCTCCAGCTTCACCGCACCTGTCACGAGCCGGAGTCTGCCGGCCGGTGCAACGCCCGTCCACCCCTTTGCCGACTCATTGCCGGTACGGCGGAGCGGGGCGTCCGGTCGTACCCCCAGGGTGTTTCGCCTCACGCTCCGTTGTCATCCGACCGGTCCGTTCCGGGGTGAGGGTGCTCACGCCGAAGGGCCGAACTCACAGAGCGCAACCGTCGCGTCATCGGTGCGCTTGCGGCGGCGTAGTCGGTCCGGGTGGTCCCGCTCGGCCGCCCGGACCCGGTCGATCAGGCCCTCCGGGCCCGCCACGGTCACCACCTCCAGCAGCCCGGCCCAGTCGAAGAGGCCGAACTGCTCGACCGCGCAGGAGGCGCCGTCGCTGAGCAGCACCGCCCGGCGCAGCGCGCCCGGCCCGCGCAGCGGCACCGTCCCGGTCACCGCGTGGTAGGCCGCGTCCGGGTCGGCGGCCGCCGCCCAGTAGCCGTGGGTGCGGTTCATCCGGGTCCGCTGCACCGTCACGGCCCGCCGGAACCGGGTCGACGGGTCACCGTCGCCGTCGGGCAGCGCGGCGGCGGTCCGGCGCAGGTCGGCCAGCGCGGTCTCCAGCCGGTCGTCGGAGACCACGTCGATCCCGTCGCCGGTGTCCAGCACCAGCGGACTGTCGCAGAGCACCAGGTGGTCGACCCGGTCCGCACCCTCGCGGAGCAGGCAGACGGTGGACGACGGGGTGCCCGGATGGTCGAGGTCGCAGGCGCCGCCGTGGTCCGCCCGCACCGCCAGGATCGCCGCCGCCAGGCTGCTCATCAGCGTGGCCGCGGGCCGGGCGGCGACCGCCAGGCCGATCCGGGCGGCCAGGTGCCGGACGTACCAGGCCGGGCCGTGCACACACCCGGTGTCGAAGCCCTCCGGCACGGTGGCCCCGTCGAGGACGCCGACGAGCGGACCGAACCGGAAGACCAGGTCCTCGTTCTCCGGCCGGCCGGGCGCCGGGTCGGACGCGGTGCGTACCCGCATCATCGGCGCCTCGCCGACCGGGCGGATCGTTTCGCCGCCCGTCGCGTACCGGCGGTCCGGTGCCCCCATCGCCGTGCTCCCTCCGTCGCCGAGGGCCGCCTTACCCGACGGGCGTGGGGCCATGCCGCGCATCCGGTCAACTCTGCGTCATCACCCAGGGGCAGCCGGTAGCGTCGGATTCGATCTGGTCGGACCATGACAGGGGGATCGCCATGTTGGAGCGGTTGCACGAGTCGGGAATCCGCGCGGAACACGCCTACCTGGCCGGTTTCGTCAGCATCGGGCTGTCGTTCACGAGCTGGTTTCTCTCCAAGAGCCTGGAACGCGCCGGAGTGGACCGGGCGGACCGCTGGGGCATCTTCATCGGCGAGTGGGCACCCACCTTCTTCGCCATCGGCAACGGGTTGCGCACGTACGAGAAGTGAGGTGGTTCAACGCCGCCGGTTGCGGGCCCGCGACGAGCGGAGCCGACGCAGCCGGCCAACCAGCAGCGGCTCGGCGGCCAGCGCGGCCGGACGATCCAGCAACGCGTTGAGCAGTTGGTAGTAGCGCGTCGCGGACAGGCCGAACGTGTCCCGGATGGCCTGCTCCTTCGCGCCGGCGTGCTTCCACCACTGCGACTCGAAGTCGAGGATCCGCCGCTCCCGTTCGGTGAGCCCGCCGGCCGGTTCGGCGCCGGCGGCCTCGGGTCGGGCCTCGTCGACGCTCGACGCTTCGGCGAGAGGCGGCTCGGCGAGGGGCGGCTCGGCCAGCGGCGGCTCGGCGAGAGGCGGCTCGGCCAGCGGCGGCTCGGCGAGAGGCGGCTCGGCGAGAGGCGGCTCGGCCAGCGGCGGCTCGGCGAGAGGCGGCTCGGCCAGCGGCGGCTCGGCCACGGGCGAGGACACGGCGGGTGCCGGGCCGGCCGGCGGCGCGGACTCGACCGGCGGGGCGGGGCGGGGCGGGGGCACGGAAGGGCCGGCGGCGCGGCGCGTACCCCGGGTCCGGCCCGACTCGTCGACGGCGGCCCGGTCGGTGGCGTCGGCGGACATGGCGCTCCTCTCCGACGGCGAATGACCGGCGCGGGAGACGCGCCGGTCGGCGGACCCCAGCGTAACCAGGGCCGTCCCCGGCCGCACCGGACGCGGGGCCCGCGCCGCCGGCGTTCCCGGCGGCGCGGGCCCCGCTCAGGCGATGTCCCGCCGGCGCATCGTCCAGAACGCGGCGACCAGCGCCACCACCGCGCCGATGCCGAACACCACGGCCGACTGCTCCCAGGTGACGACGTACTTGGCCGGCTCGCAGGCGCCCCTGGCGAACTGGCAGGTGTCGTAGTCGAACAGCTCCGCCTGCTTCATGAACCACGACTGGGCGTACGTGGAGAGCACGTACCGCTCGCCGAACGGCACCGCCAGCACGCCGACCGCGATCCGGATGCCGACCTCGCTGACCGCGAACAGCGCCACCGCCGCGCCGAGCGCCATCGCGGTGTGCCGGCCCAGCGAGGCGAGCGCGAAGGCGACCGCGCCGACGACCAGGATCAACGCCACGGCCCGCAGCCCGTCCAGCCCGATCGAGCGCCACGCCCCGGCGGTCATCTTCGCGGTGGTGCCCCGCTGGGTGCCGATCAGCCAGAACACGGCAGTCCACAACGCGCCGAGCACGACGCTGAGCCCGAGCACGGTGGTGAGCAACGCGCCCAGCTTGGCGCCCAGCACGGCCAGCCGCTTCGGCCGCCAGAGCAGCAGGTTCATCATCCCGCCGGTGTTCCACTCGGCGCCCACGAAGGACGCGCCGACGATGAACGCGAAGAGCGCCACCGCACCGGCGAACACGGCGACGAACATCGGAAACTCGGCCCGGAAGTCGAACTGGTAGGGCAGGTTCCACTTCGGGTCGAACATCTCCGGCTGCGGCTGGAAGTCCTTGCCGCAGTTCGACCCGTACCGCTCCTCGGTCTGCTCACCCTTGGCCTGGGCGGCCTCGCACTCGGTCACGGTGCGCTGCCACTCCTGCACCGACCGCTTGTACTGCGCGTCGGACTCGGCCTGGGCGGCGGCCACCACCTCCGGCGAGAGCTTCTGGCTGGAGAAGCTGAACGCGGTGGCCACGGTCGCGAGCCCGACCACCAGCAGGACGAGCAGCAGCCGGGTGAGCCGGCGCTTGGTGAGCCGGCGCAGCTCGGTGACGAACAGGCTCATGCGCCCCAACCTCCTGCGGTGCCGGTCTGGTCGACCTTGGCGGATTGATCGACCTGACGGTGCTGGCCGGGGACCGGCGCGGTGGCGGTCAGTTCGAGGAACACGCTCTCCAGGTCGACCGCGACCGGGGTCAGCTCGCTGACGTAGAGGCCCTGCTCGGCGAGGAGCCGGCTGACCCCGGCCGGCTTGTCGACGCCGGCCAGCATCAGGTGGTCGGGCTCGGTGGCGGCGACCCGGATCCCGGCGCGGGTCAGCGTCTCCACCGCCTGCGGCAGGTCGGTGACCGCCTCCAGGCGGACCCGCACGCTGCCCTGCGAGTGCGCCGCGAGCACCTGGTCGACCGGCCCGAACGCGACCCGCCGGCCGAGCGAGATGATGGTGACCGAGTCGCAGATGAGTTGGATCTCGCCGAGGATGTGGCTGGAGAGCACCACTGTCATGCCGGATTCGGCCAGGTCCCGCATGAGCCGGCGCATCTCCCGGATGCCGCCCGGGTCGAGGCCGTTGGCCGGCTCGTCCAGGATCAGCAACGTGGGGTCCTTGAGCAGTGCGGACGCGACGGCGAGCCGCTGCTTCATGCCGAGCGAGTAGGTCTTCACCCGCTCCCCGGCCCGGTCCCGCAGCCCGACCTGCTCCAGCACCTCGTCGACCCGCCGCTGCGGCAGCTCGCCGGCGCTGGCGAGCAGGCCGAGGGTGTCCCGCGCGGTGAAGTGCGGGAAGAACTGCGGGCTCTCCACGATGGCGCCGACCTGCCCGGCGACGGCCGGCAGCGCCCGCGGCAGCTCCTGGCCGAGGATGGCCATCCGGCCGCCGTTGGGCCGGATCAGCCCCAGCAGCGTACGCAGCGTGGTGGTCTTGCCGGAGCCGTTCGGGCCGAGGAAGCCGTGCACCTGGCCGGCCTCGACCCGCATGTCGAAGCCGTCGAGCGCGTGGCGGACCCCGCGTTTCCGGCTCCGGTACGTCTTACGGAGACCTTCGATCTCCAGGACAGCCGACACAGCTGACCTCCCCCGATGAGTTAGGCGACAGCGACACCATACGCGGTATGCACCCGAGGGCAATACCCGGTATGCACGGCGTGTCGGCATGCCAGCGTGTTAACAGGGGGCCCCGCCTATACCGGAGGCGTTAAGAGGGGGCCCCGCCTTGCACCTCAGGCGCAGACGACCTGGACGCCGGCGTCGCGGAACGCCTGCACCACGGCCGGGGCCGCGCCGGAGTCGGTCACCAGCGTCTCCACCCGGTCGACCGGGCAGATGCGGGCGAACGCGTGCCCGCCCAGCTTGGACGAGTCGGCGATGACCACGACCCGCTTCGCGCGCGCCACCATCAGGCTGTTCATCGCCGCCTCACCCTCGTGGTGCGCGGCGGCGCCCAACTGCGGGTCGATCGCGTCCACCCCGAGCAGCGCGACGTCGAGCGTGACCTCGCGCAGCAACGCCCCGCCGAGCGGGCCGACCAGCTCGAACGACTTCGGCCGGACCACGCCGCCGGCCACCACCACCTTCATCCGCGAGCGCACCAGCAGCTCGTTGGCGATGTTGAGCGCGTTGGTGACCACGGTGAGCTGGGCGCCCTCGGCGCTGGTGTTGAGGTCCGGGCGGACCGCCAGGGCCCGGGCCACCTCGGTGCTGGTGGTGCCGCCGTTGAGGCCGACCACGGTGCCCGGGGAGACCAGCGCGGCGGCGGCGGCACCGATCCGCTGCTTCTCCGCCGAGTGCTTGGCGGTCTTGTAGCGCAGCGGCAGGTCGTAGGAGACGCCGTTGGCGACCGCGCCGCCCCGGGTCCGGGTGATCATCTGCTGCTGGCCGAGCTGGTCGAAGTCCCGCCGGATGGTGGCCTGGGATACCCCGAGCCGCTCGGCCGCCTCCTCGACGCTGACCCGGCCGCTGTCGGTCAGCATCTCGAGCAGCGCGTTCCAACGCGCGTAGCGGTCCACCGCGGGGGCCTCCCCTGACTGTGCACGTACGGTGATTGATTGCGTGCACAGTAGTGCGCGAAACTACGTCTGCGCAAAACCCTGTGCTGCGCGAACCGGGAGACGGTTGCCACGCCCACCCCACTTCGCGCAGAATGACGCGCGAAAGAAGGCCCTATCGCGCCGTATTGCGCAAGGTCTCCCCCGGCGAGGAGTTGTCATGGCGTACGTGCACGCGGAGATCGCGAGCCAGCCCGACTGCTGGGGTGCGGCGGCCCGGCTCGCGCCGACCGTCGCCGAGCACCTGCCCGGCCCCGGCGAGCGGGTCGCCGTGGTCGGCTGCGGCACATCGTGGTTCATGGCGGCGGCGTACGCCGGGCTCCGCGAGGGTGCCGGCCAGGGCGAGACCGACGCCTACCAGGCCAGCGAGTTCCCCACCGGCCGCCGGTACGACCGGCTCATCGCGATCACCCGCTCCGGCACCACCACCGAGGTGCTCGACCTGCTCGCCGCGCTGCGCGGGCAGGTCCCCACCACGGTCCTGCTGGGCGACCCGGGCTCACCCGCCGTGCCGCTGGCCGACGCCGCCGTCGCGCTGCCCTTCGCCGACGAACGCTCGGTCGTGCAGACCCGCTTCGCCACCACCGCCCTCGCGCTGCTCCGCGCCCACCTCGGCGAGGATCTCGGCCGGCTCGCCGCCGACGCCGAGGTGGCCGTCCGCGCGCCGCTGCCGATCGACCCGGCCCGCATCGAGCAGGTCACCTTCCTCGGTCGCGGCTGGACCGTCGGGCTGGCCCAGGAGGCCGCGCTGAAGTGCCGCGAGGCCGCCACGTTCTGGGCCGAGGCGTACCCGGCCATGGACTACCGGCACGGCCCCATCTCGATCGCCGCCCCGGGCCGGCTGGTCTGGGCGTTCGGCGACATCCCGGACGGCCTGGCGGAGGACGTGGCCGCCACCGGCGCGGCGTTCGTGCACAGCCGCACGCACGGCTGCCGCACGGTGCTGACCAGTTGGGCGGCCGGCCGCACCCCGGTCGACCCGATGGCCGACCTGATCCTGGCCCAACGGTTCGCCGTCGCGCTGGCCACCAGCCGCGGCCTCGACCCCGACGCCCCCCGGCACCTGACCCGGTCCGTGGTCCTGGCATGAGATCACCGAGCTGAGGATGGCGCAGCAGTGAGCAGAGGCACCGAACGCAGCGGGGGCCGTGGACGCATGCCCCGCCGGCAGACGGCGTGAGGCCCGGCGACGAGGTCGTCGTCGCGCTGGACGTGGGCGGCACCGGGATGAAGTGCGCCCTGGTCCGACCGGACGGCACGACCGTACACACGGAACGGCACGCCACCGCCGCGCAGCGCGGGCCGGACGCCGTGGTCGAGACCGTCCTGGACGTGGCCGAAGGGCTGGCCGGCAAGGCCCACGCCGCCGGTCTCACGCCGGTGGCCTGCGGCATCGCCGTGCCGGGCGTGGTCGACGAGCCCCGCGGGGTGGCGGTCTGGTCGGCCAACGTGGGCTTCCGGGACGTACCGCTGCGGGAGCTGGCGACCACCCGCCTCGGCCTGCCCGCGGCGCTCGGCCACGACGTGCGGGCCGGCGGCCTGGCGGAGGCCCGGCTCGGCGCCGGCCGGGACGGCGGGCACGTGCTCTTCGTCGCGATCGGCACCGGCATCGCCGCCGCGCACGTGGTCGGCGGGTCGGCCGCCACCGGCGCGCACGGCGCCGCCGGGGAGATCGGGCACATCCTGGTACGCCCCGGCGGCCCGCCCTGCGGCTGTGGCCGCGCCGGCTGCCTGGAGGCGGTGGCCTCCGCCTCGGCGATCGGCCGGCGCTACGCCGAGTTGACGGGCACGCCGGCGACCGCGGCGGAGGTGGCCGACCGGGCGGCGGCCGGCGAGCCGCTCGCGGTCGCGGTCTGGCGGGCGGCGGTCGACGCGCTCGCCGATGGTCTGGCCACCGGGCAGGCGCTCTATGATGTGGCGACCGTGGTGCTCGGCGGCGGGCTGGCCCAGGCCGGTCCCCGGCTGTTCGACCCGTTGCGCGACGCGCTGCGCGAGCGGCTGACCTTCCACCGCGAGCCGCGCCTGGTCGCAGCCGCCCTCGGCGACGAGGCCGGCTGCCTCGGCGCCGCCCTGCTGGCCCTGGACACTGTGGCGAAGGAGAGTCGATGACCCTGCGCGTGACCGGCAAGGTGGTGACCCCGACCGGCGTCGTCCGGCAGGGCTGCGTGGAGATCCGGGACGGCCGGATCAGCGCGGTCGCCGACTACCCGTCGGTGCGCGACGGCCACTGGATCGTGCCGGGCTTCGTCGACATGCACACCCACGGCGGGGGCGGCCACACGTTCACCACCGGCGACCCGGAGTCGGCGCGGCAGGCCGCCGCGTTCCATCTCGGACACGGCACCACCACGCTGTTGGCCAGCCTGGTCAGCTCCCCGTTCGCGCTGATGCGCGACGCCACCGCGGCGTTCCGGCCGCTCGTCGAGCAGGGGGTGCTCGCCGGCATCCACTTCGAGGGCCCCTACCTGTCGGCCGACCGCTGCGGCGCGCAGAACCCCGAGTTCCTGCGCGACCCGTCCACGGCCGAGCTGACCGAGCTGATCGAGCTGGGCGGCGGCGCGGTGCGGATGGTCACGCTCGCCCCCGAGCGCGCGGGCGCGACCGCGGCGATCGAGCTGCTGGTGGCGAACGGCGTGGTGGCGGCGGTCGGCCACACGGACGCCACCTGGGAGCAGACCCGCGCGGCGGTCGCCGCCGGGGCGAGCGTCGGCACCCACCTGTTCAACGGGATGCGCCCGGTGCACCACCGCGAGCCCGGCCCGGTGGTGGCGCTGCTGGAGGCCCCGAACGTGGTCTGCGAGCTGGTCGCCGACGGCGTGCACCTGCACGACGGCATGCTCGGCTTCGCCACCTCGGTAGCCGGCCCGGAGCGGGCCGCGCTGATCACCGACGCGATGGCCGCCGCCGGCATGCCCGACGGCGACTACGAGCTGGGCGGCCAGGCGGTCACCGTGGCCGACGGCGTGGCCCGGCTCAGCGACGGCGGTGCGATCGCCGGCAGCACGCTCACCATGGACGCCGCGCTGCGGCACGCGGTCGGCGCCGGCGTCGCGATGCCGGACGCCTGCCGCATGGTCGCGACCACCCCGGCCCGTGCTCTCGGCCTGGCCGATCGGCTGGGCGCGCTCCAGACCGGCCTGCGCGCCGACCTGGTGGTGCTGGACGACGACCTGAACGTGGTCCGGGTGATGCACGGCGGCGACTGGGTGGAGTGAGGCCCGTCAGGCGGTGGGCACCTCGACGCCGAGCACGGCCTGCTCGTCCGGGCGGTGCACCAGCACGTCGGCCAGGTAGGAGTGCACGGCCCGGCGCATCCCGACGTCGCGGCCGGCCTGCTCGGAGAGCAGCCACTTGTGCTCGATGATCTGGGCGAACAGCTCCTGCGGCTCCAGCTTGCGGCGCAGGTGCCCCGGCACCGCCCGGACCACCGGCTCGAACACCTCGGTGAGCCAGCGGTGCGCCGCCTGCTGCTCGTCGGTAAGGTCGCTCTCCACCCGGTAGGCGTCCAGGTCGTTGAGGAGCTTGCGGGCCTGGTTCTCCTCGGCGTCCAGGCCGGTCAGCCGCAGCAGCCGCCGGGTGTGGTAGCCGGCGTCGACCACCTTGGGCCGCACCAGGTAACGCCCGTTGTCGGCGGTCGACATGGCGACCTCGGCGACGTCGAAACCCAGCTCGTTGAGGCGGCGGATGCGCCCCTCGATGTCGTGCCGGGCGGTGCGCTCGACCTGCTGCTCGTAGGTGATCTCGTGCCACAGCCGCTCGTAGCGCCGCACCACCTCCTCGCAGACCAGCTCCGGGTCGATCGACTCGTGCAGCAGGCCGGCGGCCTGGAGGTCGAGCGCCTCGCCGAAGATGTTGACCCGGGCGATCTCCAGGTCCTCGCCGCGCTGGCCGGAGGAGAGCGACGGGTGCAGCGCCCCGGTCTCGGCGTCGACCAGATAGGCGGCGAACGCGCCGGCGTCGCGCCGGAACAGGGTGTTCGACAGCGAGCAGTCGCCCCAGAAGAAGCCGGTCAGGTGCATCCGCACGATCAGCGCGGCCAGCGCGTCCAGCAGCCGGTTCATCGTCTCCGGACGCAACGTATTGGAGAACAGCGCCCGGTAGGGCAGCGAGAACTGGAGGTGCCGGGTGATCAGCACCGGGTCGAGCGGCTCGCCGTCGTCGGTCCGCCGGTCGGCCACGATGGCGATCGCCTCGACCGACGGGAAGTCGATCCGCTCCAGCGCCCGCAGCAGGTCGTACTCCCGCTCGGCGACCCGCTCGCCGGTCTCCTTCACCGCGTAGACGTAGTCGCCGAGCCGGACGAACCGCACGACGTGCCGGGAGATGCCTTGGGGCAGCGCCACCAGGTGCTCGGCAGGCCACTGCTCCAGCGGGGTCGACCAGGGAAGGTCGAGCAACGCCGGGTCGACGAGGGCCGAGGTGATCCGCACGGCAACCAGTGTGACCGCTGACCCCCGCGCGGCGCTTCCCTTCGTGGCTCGGCACACAGGCCGCCGACGCCCGCGCGAGGCGGGCCACCGTCGGCGACCGGTAGCGTGGTCGCGTGCGCCAGAGCTCAGGGGTACGCCGCGACCTGCGGCTGCGACCCGTCCGACCGGGCGGGTGGTGGTGCGACGGGCTGCTGCTCGCCGGGCTGGTGGCGTTGACCGTGGCGCTCGCCTCCGGCCACCTGTTCGGGCTCGACCGGGCGGTCACCGACTGGTCGGCCGCGCACCGGCCGACCGCCGCCCGGTGGCTCGCCATGGCGTTCAACCTGCTCGGGCAGGGCACCCCGCTGACGCTGCTGGCGGCCGGGCTGGGCGTGCTGCTGGCGCTGCGGCTGCGCTCGGTGCGGGCGGCGCTGCCGCCGGTGACCGCGTTCGTGCTGACGTTCTTCACCATCGGTCCGCTGAAGGTGTGGACCGCCCGCCCGGCGCCGAGCGCGAGCGTCAAGGAGCCGTTCCTGCCGCCGGAACAGACGCTGCCGCTGTTCCAGCACGAGCTGCCGGTGCGCTTCGCCCAGTCGTACCCGTCGGGGCACGTGGCCAACGCGATCGTCTGGTATGGCGTGCTCGCCCTGTTGCTGGTCCCGCTGCTGCGTACGGTCGGCCGCGCCGTGCCACCCCGGCTGGTCACCGTGGTCCGGGTGGTGCCGCCGGCCGTGGTGTTCTGCACCACCGTCTATCTCGGCTGGCACTGGCTCACCGACTCCATCGCCGGGCTGCTGCTCGGGTTGCTGCTGGACCGGCTGCTGCGCCGGGTGCCGTGGAACGCCCTGCCGCTGCCGGCGCGGCTCGGCCGCTGGGCCCGGCCGGCCGACGGGCTCGACTGAGCGTCCGCCCACGCCACCGGCTCGCCGACGCCCACCTGTGAGGCGCGCACGGCACCGGCCGTTCACCCCGGCACCCTAGGCTGCCGGTGTGGACCGGCTGGCGCGGCGACTCGGCGTACCCGATGCGGTGGTCATCGGTCTGGGCGCGATGCTCGGCGCGGGCGTCTTCGTGGTCTTCGCCCCGGCCGCGGCGGCGGCCGGCGGCGTCGGGCTCCTGGTCGCGCTCGCGCTCGCCGGCTTCATCGCGTTCTGCAACGCCACCAGCTCGGCGCGGCTCGCCGCCCGCTACCCGGAGTCCGGCGGCACCTACGTCTACGGCCGGGAGCGGCTGCACCCGTTCGCCGGCTTCGTCGCCGGGTGGGGGTTCGTGGTCGGCAAGACGGCGAGCTGCGCGGCCATGGCGCTGACCGTCGGGGCCTACCTGTGGCCGGGGCGGGCCCGGCTGGTCGCGGTCCTCGCCGTGGTCGCGGTGACCGCGGTGAACCTGCGCGGCGTCGGCAAGACCGCCACCGCCACCCGGGTGCTGGTCGGCGTGGTGCTCACCGTGCTGGCCGTGGTGGCGGTGACCGGCGCACCCGAGGTGGCAGCCGGCCGGCTCACCGGTTCCGCCGACCTCGGTACGCACGGCGTGCTCACCGCCGCCGGCCTGCTCTTCTTCGCCTTCGCCGGCTATGCGCGGATCGCCACGCTCGGCGAGGAGGTCCGCGACCCGGAACGCACCATCGGACGCGCGGTGCCGATGGCGCTCGGCGCGGTGCTGGCGGTCTACCTGACGCTGGCCGTGATCGCGCTCGGCGTGCTCGGCGCCGACCGGCTGGCCACCTCGACGGCGCCACTCGTCGACGTGGTGACCGCGGCGGGCCGACCCGGGCTGGCCTGGTTGGTGCGGGCCGGGGCTGCCGTCGCGGTGACCGGGGTGCTGCTCTCCCTGCTGGCCGGCGTCGGCCGCACCACGCTGGCGATGGCCCGCCGCCGCGACCTGCCGGGCGCGCTGGCCGCCGTGCACCCCCGCCACCGGGTGCCGCACCGCGCCGAACTGGCCGTGGCCGCCGTGGTCGTCGTGGTGGTGACGCTCGGCGACGTTCGGGGCGCGATCGGCTTCTCCAGTTGCACCGTGCTGGTCTACTACGCGATCACCAACGCCTCGGCGCTGACGCTCGGCCCGTCGCTGCTCGCCGCGCTGGGACTCGTCGGGTGCCTGGTGCTCGCGGTCAGCCTGCCGCTGCCCAGCGTGCTCGGCGGGTTCGGCGTGCTCGCCCTCGGCGCGCTCTGGTACGCCCTCCGCCACCGCTGACCGGCGTCACTCCGCCGGCTCGCGCGGGGTGGGGGGCGCGGCCGGCGCGGGCGTCGTCTCGCGCAGCAACGCGGTCAGCCCGGCCCGCCGGGCCACCACGGTCAGCCGGTCCCCCGCGGTCAGCACCACCCGCGGGTCGACCGACCAGTCGGCCTTCTGCCCGGTGCGGGTGTGCGCGAGCAGGCGCACCTCGCCGGGGCGGGCGACCGCGCCGAGTGGACGCCCGTCCAGCGGCGAACCGGCCACCACCGGCACCTCGGTGACCAGCAGCGCGTGCCGGTCCACCGGGATCGTGGCGATCACCGCGCGGTCCAGCAGGGCCGCCGCGAACGACGGCGCGGCGAGGTAGGAGACGCTGCGCGAGATGCCGATGCCGAACGCCTGCTGGATCCGCTCGGCGAAGTCGCCGTCGAACAGCCGCAGCACCACCCGCAGGTCGGGGTCGAGGGAGCGGGCGATGAGCGCGGCGCGCAGGTTCGCCCCGTCGTCGGTCGAAACCACCACCAGCGCCTGGCTGGTGTCGACCGAGGCGGAGCGGAGCGTCTCCTCCAGGCCGGCGTCCCCGACTATCACCGGCACGCCCAGCCGGTGCGCCAACGCGGCGCCGCGCGCGTCGGGATTCTTGTCGATGGCCACCACCTCGACGCCGAAGTCGTGCAACTGGGCCATCACCCGGGTGCCGATGTTGCCCAGCCCGACCACCACCACGTGCCCGCAACGGTCGGGCTGGATCCGGCCGGCGTGCAGCGCCAACCGGGCGTTGACGATGCCGTCGACCACGGCGGCGGTGATCAGTGGGATCAACGCCAGCCCGGCCAGGTTGAGCACCACCTGCATCACCTGGGCGGCGACCGGCTTGTTGACGTCCGGGTCCTGGCCGCTGAGCGTGGTGACCAGGGTGAGATAGAGCGCCTCGCTCCAGGTGACGTCAGCGGCGCGGGCGTTGAGCCAGCCCAGCACCGCGATCACCCCGAGCAGCACCAGCACCGCGATGCCGATCTTGCGGGTGGCGAAGCTGCGGACGGCCCGCAGCAGCACCTCCACCGGCTGCCGGCGGCGGCGGGCCCGCACCAGGCGGCGGGCGGCCAGCTCGGTGCCGGGCGGCTGGCCGGTCGCCTCGGCAAGCACCACGTCGGCCGTGGCCTCGTCGGCGGGCAGCACCCGGACCAGCTCCGGGTCCGTGGTGACGGCCAGGCCACAGACCACGTCCCGTGGGCGTACGTCGGTGCGGCGGGCCACGTAGAGCGTGCGGCCGGCGTGCCGGAAGTGGGTCGGTGCCACCTCGCCCAGCGCGGCGGCGACGAACGCGGGAGCGGCCATCGAGGCGTCGGAGATGACCGCCGAGTCGGGAAAGAGCTGCCGCAGCCCGTCGGCCAGGTTGGTGCTGAACATCCGCACCACCAGGCGCAGCCGGGGCTCGACCTCCTGCGCGCAGAGCGCCGCGTGCATGTTGCCCACGTCGTCCTGGCGTAGCAGGGCCAACCCGGCCGCGTCGGCGAGCCCGGCCCGCCGGAACGCGGCCTCGTCGAGCCGGTCCGCGGTGATGACGCGGACGCCGGGCACGTCCCGCCCGTCCGGGCCGTCCGAGCGGCGGCGCTCCGGCACCACGAGCGTGACCCGGACCTGACCGGCCGCCGGGCCGGTAGCGAGCAACGCTCGGACCACCCAGTAGGCCAACGGGTCGGATCCACAGACCACGTAATGGGGTCGTTCGTCCCCGTTCGGCCGGAACCGCCACCCGGTCGCGCGGCGCGCACGGTCGCGCAGGGGCTCGGCCATGCCCGGATCGTAGTCAGCCGCTCGCGGTCGGCGCACCCCCTTCGATCTTGAACGCATGGCGGCGGCGGGTACGGGTAGAGCACCGGCATGCAGACGTTCCTGCCGTATCCGGACTTCCTGGCCAGCGCCCGGACGCTGGACCAGAAACGGCTGGGCAAGCAGCGCGTGGAGGCCATCCAGGTGCTGCGCGGGCTGACCCGACCCGACTACGGCTGGCGCAACCACCCCGCGGTGAAGATGTGGGCCGGGTACGAGGAGGCGCTGACCCGCTACGGGCTGGACATGTGCGCGGTGTGGTGCGAGCCCGGGCGGGCCGACACCTGCGCCGCCACCCTGGCCACCGACCTCGCCGCCGCCTGCGGCATCACGACCATCCGCGGCCAGGACGAGCTGACCGCCGCCGGCGAGGTCCCGCCCTGGCTGGGCCGCGACGACCTGCACCGCAGCCACCGGTCCTCGCTGCTGCGCAAGGACCCCACCCACTATCGCCCGCTCTTCCCCGCCGACACCCCACTCGACCTGGACTACGTCTGGCCCCCCTCCGACCGCCCCCGCCGAGTGCAAGGAGGGGCCCCCTGTTAACGCCTCCGGTAGAGGAACGCGCCCCGCTTGACCCCGGCGGATGCGGGCGCCCGCGCCTGGTGAGAGGGGGCCCCTTCTATACCGGAGGCGTTAACAGGGGGCCCCTCCTTGCACCTGGGGCAGGATGGGGGGCCGGGGAAAGGAGGGTGGCGTGGGGCTGTCGCAAAAGGTTGGTCGGCTCATCGGCGTACGTGAGCATGTGGTGGACCCGGGCGGCGGTGGCGCGGCCCGCGTGCCGCGGCAGGCGTCGGCGGTGGTGGTGGGCGGTGGCATCGCCGGCATGTCGGCGGCGGTGGTGCTGGCCGAGCGCGGCGTGGCGGTGACCGTGCTGGAGGCCGCCCCGCACCTCGGCGGCCGGCTCGGCGCCTGGCCGGAGGCGCTGTCCGACGGCCCGCAGCGCAACGAGCACGGCTTCCACGCGTTCTTCCGGCAGTACTGGAACTGGCGGTCGATCCTGCGCCGCGCCGACCCGACGCTCGGCTTCCTCAAGCCGATCCCGGGCTACCCGATCCTGTCCGCCCAGTGGCCGACCGAGGAGTTCGGCAAGCTGCCGCCGGCCCCGCCGGCGAACCTGCTGGCGCTGCTGCTGCGCAGCCCGAGCCTGCGCCTGGCCGACCTGCGCGCGATGGATCGGGACGCCGCCCTGCCGCTGCTCACCTACGATCCGGTGCGCACCTACGCGGAGTTCGACGGGCGGACCGCCGACGACCTGCTCACTTCGTTGCGGCTGCCGGACCGGGCCCGGGCGATGCTGTTCGAGGTCTTCTCGCACTCGTTCTTCAACCACGAGGCGGAGATGTCGGCCGCCGAGATGATCGCCCAGTTTCACTTCTATCTGCTCGGCAACCCGGAGGGGTTGGCCTTCGACTGCCCGGACGAGGACTACGCGACGGCGATCTGGGAGCCGTTGACCCGGCACGTGGAGCAGCACGGCGGCCGGGTGCTGACCGGCACCCCGGCGGCCCGCCTGGACCGTACCCCCGAGGGTTGGCGGGTGACCGGCGCGGACGGCGACACCTGGGCGGCCGGGCACGTGGTGCTCGCCGTCGACCCGCCGGCGCTCGCCGCGCTGGTCGCCGCCTCCCCCGGCCTGGTCGCGGCGGCGCCCGAGCTGGTGGCGCGGATGCCCGCGTTCGGCGAGCCCGGTCCGCCGTACGCGGTGGCGCGTTACTGGATGGACGGGGACGTCCGCGCCGACCGGGCGGTGTTCAGCGGTGTCTCCCGCCAGCCGACGCTGGACTCGGTGACGCTCTACCACCGGCTGGAGGCGGAGCCGCGCCGCTGGGCGGAGCACACCGGCGGCTCGGTGGTGGAGTTGCACGCGTACGCCTGCGAGCCGGACGTGCCGGCGGACGAGCTGGCCGCGCGGATGCTGCGGGAGCTGACCGCGCTCTGGCCGGAGGTCGCCGACCTGCGGGTCCGCGAGCTGCGCGCCCGGGTGGAGGCGCAGGCCCCGGCGTTCACGCCGGGCAGCCACGCCGGCCGGCCCGGGGTACGCACCGACGCCGAGGGGCTCTACCTGGCCGGGGACGGGATCCGCACCGAGTTCCCGAGCGCGTTGATGGAGCGTTCGGCGGCCACCGGGATCATCGCGGCGAACCACATCCTGCGGGCCGAGGGGGCGGCGGCCGAGCCGGTCCGCTCGATCCGTCCCCGGGGGCTGCTGGCGCGAACCGCCGATAAACGATCGTAAGACCAGCGTGCTGCCCCTACTCGGCGGCGGTGCTCGCCGCTCGCTGTCCGCCTGGCCGGCGCGGTCGGCCGGGCCACCGTCCGAGGGCGGATCGAAATACGTTGCCCGGGTTTCCGGTGTCGATCTACCGTGAACGCGCAAGGTCAACCACCGTTCCGGGAGCCGTCCATGTCGCTGCGATCCGCCACCACGACGCCGTCGTGGCCGCTCGGTGACGGCTGCCCATGGTCCGGACGACTCGACTGACGCGCGCCCGCGCGTCCCGTCGCGCCGCCCGGTCCCCCTGGACCGGGCGGCTTTTTCGTACCACCGATCGTGAAGGGAGAACCCGGTGGACGCCGTCCTCGTCATCAACGCCGACCTCGGCCCGCTGCACCGGGTCACCGTCCAGCACGCGATCCGGATGCTCTGCCGGCGGGTCGCCGAGATCCACGAGGCCGAACCGGACCGGCTGATCGGCGTCTTCCCACTGCCGCGGGTGGTCCGCCTCGTCCGGTACGTGGTGACGCGCTGGCGGTTCCGCGCCGGCCCGGCCTGGTCCCGGGCCGGGGTGCTGGCGCGTGACGGCCGGCGGTGCGCCTACTGCGACGGCCCGGCCAGCACGATCGACCACGTCCTGCCGCGCTCGCGCGGAGGCCGGAACACCTGGGGGAACACCACCGCCGCCTGCTACGCGTGCAACCAGCGCAAGGGCGACCGGACCCCGACCGAGGCGGGCATGCCGCTGCGGCGGGAGCCGACGACCCCGAACTGGGCGTCGCTGGCGCGGTGACGGCCGGCCGGCGGGCACAGGGGGCGGTGTCGGGGGTAAACCCCGGCGCGGCGCCCGCCGGCCCCGACCAGCTGAGATCTTGGAAGGAAGTGGCCCTCAGCGGGGCCGCCATCTTCCAAGATCTAGCGCAGCGCGTGCTTCTCAGACATTCGTGGGAGTGGCCGCAGGCGGCTCGGCGGCGTGGTGACGCAGGAACTCGGCCGCCCGGCGGGCGTTGAGGTGGACCTGCCAGCCGGCCAGCGCGAACATCACCGCCACCAGTCCGAAGAGGGCCACGAACGCCGGTGAGGTGACGCGGATCAGCATCTGACCGAGGTTCACCGTCACCAGCCCCGCCGCCAGGACGACCCACCATCCGCTCTCCACCATCTGACGCGCGACGAGAGTGAGTGTCGGCAGGTCGGCGTCGGGGCCCGCGGTGCCACGCCGCACCTGCTTGATCAACCGGGATCGCCGGCGCATCGGCATGGCCCACATCGGGGACTCCCGGCTGGACCGGTACCGCCCACGGCGGACGGCCCACCCGACGGCGCCGACCTCGACGACCAGGCCGAGCACGACGAGGACCACGCCGTTGATCTGTGCCGCCGCCGGGGCGTCTCCCTCCCACCAGCTCGACCAGCCCGCGCCGAACAGATCGCGGGCAAGCAGGACTCCGAGCGCGCCGAGCACCCCGAACACCAGCGCCACGCCGAGCATCAGCCCACGGGTCCGCCGCCTGCCCCGCTGGATCAGGCGTGCTTCGTCGTCGCGACCGTCCATCATGGCCTCCCCCGTCCGCCGCCTGGGGCGTACCCTCGGGGTGTCGCGGGCAAACAGCGGTCAGTGCGGTGCCGGCGGGGTCCAGCCGAAGCGCGGCGGCCGGCGCTCGTTCGCCGCCGCCACCCCCTCGCGGGCCTCGCCGCTGTCCCGCACCTGGGCGTGCCACCAGGCGATCCGGTCGGCGTCGGCGCGACCGTCGACGATCTCCTTGGCCGCGGTCACGGTGAGCCGGGACCGCTCGGCGATCGTGGCGGTCAGCGCCGCCACCCGGTCGGCGAGCGCGGCGGGCGGGAGCACCTCGTCGACCAGGCCGATCCGCAGCGCCCGCTCGGCGTCGACGAGGTCGCCGGTGAAGAGCAGGTGCTTGGCGGCGGACGGCCCGACCAGCCCGGCCAGCCGCCGCGTGGTCGGCACGGGATAGACCAGGCCGAGCCGGGCCGGGGGTACGCCGAAGCGGGCGTCCGTCGCGGCGAGGCGCAGGTCGCAGGCGACGGCGAGCTGGCAGCCGCCACCGACGCAGGCCCCCTCGACGGCGGCGACGGTGGGGCGACCGAACGCGGCGAGCCGTTCCTCGGCGGCGACCGCGATGCTGCCGTCACCGGCGGCCAGCAGCTCGTCCAGATCGCCCAGGTCGGCGCCGGCGCAGAACGTGCCGTCCGCGCCGGTGAGCACCAGCGCCCGCACCGCCGGGTCGGCCTCCAGGCCGTCGAGCAGCACCGGAAGTTGGCGCCACATGGCCGGGGTCATGGCGTTGCGGCGGGCCGGATTGTGGATCATCACGGTCGCCACCGGGCCGGTCACGGTGACGGTCAACTCCGCGTCGGACATGGGGCAGACCGTAACGGGCGGGGCCCGGTGACCACCCAGGTGGGGTGGCCGCCGGGCCCCGGGGTCGGGCGGTCAGATCAGGAGACGTTGACCGCGGTGTCGTCGACGACGAACGACGTCTGCAGGGAGACGTCCTCCTTGCCGGTGAACTTCAGCGTCACCGTCTGCCCGGCGTACGACGCCAGGGAGAACGACTTCAGGCTGTAGCCGCTGGCCTTGTTCAGGTTCGAGTAGGTGGCCAGCGTCGCCAGCACGGAGCCGGACGAGTTGAGCACCTGCACGGTCAGCTTGTCGTACTGCACGCTCGACGTGGTCTCCGACGAGTCGATGTGCAGCCAGAAGCTGAAGTTGTAGCTCGAGCAGCCCGACGGCAGGCTCACCGACTGCGCCAGCGTGTCGGTGTGGGTGCTGCCGTAGCCGTCCAGCCAGGCGTTCCAGGTGCCGCCGTGGGTCGGCTGGCCCTGCGAGCCGTACTGCCCGATCACCCCGGAGGTGGCCGACCAGACGGTGTTGCCGGACTCGAAGCCCGGGTTGCCGAGCTTCTGGCCGGGGCTGGTGCAGCCGCCGCCGCTGCCGGTGACGGTCAGCGTGTAGGTGGCGGTCTTCGTGCCGGACGCGGCGCTGCCGGTGACCGTCACCGAGTAGGTGCCGGACGGGGTGCCGGAGCTGGTGGCGATGGTCAGCGTGGACGACGCGCCCGAGGTCACCGACGACGGGCTGAACGACGCGGTGGCGCCGCTGGGCAGGCCGGACGCGGAGAACGTGACGGTCTGCGCGCTTCCGCTGGTGGTGGCCGTGGCGACGGTGGTGGACACCGAACCACCCGCGGTCACCGAACCGGCGGTCGGCGAGACCGAGACGGAGAAGTTGTTGCCGGTGGAGCTGCACGGCGCGTCGCTGCCGGCCACGTTCACCGCGGTCCACGCCGCCTGGACGGCCTTGTACTCGGTGGAGCAGTTGCCGTACAGGTCGGTCGCCGCCTTGAGGGTGTACGCCCGGGCGGTGTTCGCCGGGTTGCTGGTGCTCACGTACTGGGTGCTGGAGGTGAAGTACACGTCGAGCGCCCGGTACCAGATCTTCTCCGCCTTGGCGCGGCCGATGCCGGTGACCGCCGGGGCCGAGCCGCAGACCGGCGAGGTGCCGTACGCGGTGGAGCCGGTGCCCTCGGCGAGGTTGAAGTAGAAGTGGTTGCCGACGCCGGAGGAGTAGTGCACGTCCTTGTTCTTCGTGCTGGTGGACCAGCAGGAGTCGGACGAGCCGTCCAGCGACGGGTTGTACATGTAGCGCAGCGGCGTACCGTTGCCGTTGATGTTGATCTTCTCACCGACCTGGTAGTCACCCGGGTCGCTCGGCGCGGCGGCGTAGAACTCCACCATGTTGCCGAAGATGTCGCTGGTGGACTCGTTCAGGCCACCGGACTCGCCGGAGTAGGTCAGGTTGGCCAGCGCCTCGGTGACGCCGTGGCTCATCTCGTGCCCGGCCACGTCCAGCGACACCAGCGGCCGGGCGTTGCCGGAGCCGTCGCCGTAGGTCATCTGGGACCCGTCCCAGAAGGCGTTGACGTAGTTGTTGCCGTAGTGCACCCGGCTCGGCACGCCCTGCCCGTTGCCGAAGATGCCGTTGCGGCCGTGAACGTTCTTGAAGTAGTCGAACGTCTTCGCGGCGCCGAAGTGGGCGTCCACGGCGGCCGACTGCCGGTTGGAGTTGGTGCCGTTGCCCCACACGTTGTCGGCGTCGGTGAAGGTGGTGCAGCTTGAGGTGCCGTTGTTCATGTCGCAGGTACGGCCGTTGCCGTGCGACGGGTCGATCATCTGGTAGGTGCTGCCGGAGAGCGTCGTGTCGATGCTGACCGTGCCGGTGTAGATGCCCTGGCCGCTGCCGACCACCGACTCGATCTCGTCGTACGAGCCGATCACCTTGCCGGTGGTGGCGTCGGTGATCACGTGCAGCTTCGACGGCGTCTGCTTGTCCGCCTTCCACCCGCTGGCGACGGTCTCCCAGGCCAGCCGGCCCTTGCCGCTGCTGGCGTCGACGAACAGCTCGGGCGCGCCGACGGAGGTGAGGCTGCCGGTGAACGCCTTGCGCGCGCTGGCCTTGGCCGCGGACGCGCCGACCTTGGCGGTGGTGCCGAGGGTGAGTGGGGCGGACAGGCCGACCGAGGTGCCGGTCAGGGTGCCGTTGGGGGCGGTGTGGACGACGAAGTCACCGCCGTAGACCCGCAGGCCCTGGTAGGTCCGGGTGTAGCGGGTGTGTGCCGCCCCGGAGGGGTCGACCTTGGTGCGGACGGCCCGGTAGGCCTCACCGCCGGCACCCTGGACGGCGCCCGGGTTGGTGCGGATCAGGCTGTCGGCCCGGGCCACCGCGCTGGGCTCGGGGCTGGGGGCGCTGGGCGCGGCCGCGTGCGCCGTGGTGGTGACGCAGGCCAGCACGCCGCTGGTGAGCAGCGCTGCGCTGGCGGCGGCGACGGATCTCTTCACGTGCCCTCCTGGAAGGAGAAGTTGTGACGGGGGTAGTCACTGATGTAGATATAGCTGAGACATCGACAGGCGTGAAAGAGGGCGACGGCTTCCCGTCGAAGACATTGACCGAACGGATGAGGGAGGCGCGGTGGTCCGGAACCACACGGCCCCGTCGCGCGTCCGATCCGGTATGAGAGCAGCCCCCGCCGTGGCGGCCGTCGTCGCCGCCCTCCTCGTCCCGCTCGCCGGCTGCGCCGGAACCGACCCACCGGCCCGCGTCGACCCGACCGCCACCGCGCTGCCCGGGGTCGAGGTGACGCTCGTGAAGTCCGGCGGCATCGCCGGGCTGACCGACACCATCACCGTCGAGCCGGACGGCCACTGGACGAGAACCGACCGGGCCGGCAACAGCAAGGAGGGTCAGCTCACCGGGAGCGACCTGCGTCGGCTGCGGCAGCTCACCGCCGACCCCCGGCTCACCGCCGAGGCCGCCGTCACCGTGCCGGCGACCATGTGCGCCGACGCGTTCAACTACCAGCTCACCGTCGGATCGACCACCAGCGCCTACGTGGACTGCCCGCCGCAGGCCACCCCGCCGCCCGCCACCGCCGAAGTGGTCGACCTGCTCACCGACGCGACCGGCTGACCGGGCCGCTCACCCGCCGGACGCCGTGCGCCCGGCCGGGAGACGCGCCACCTCAGAACCGGTAGTCGTCCGGCAGGCCGGTGGCGCGCAGCTCGGGCGGCAGGTGAGCGGCGTCGTTGAGCGCGATCACCGAGGGCGGGCCGGCCGAGCTGTAGCGGATCACGGTCAGCGCGCAGTTGGCATGGCCGAGCCCGATCCACCGGCGGGCCGGCGCCTCCAGCGCGTGGCACACCAGCCAGGCCACCAGGAAGTTGTGGGTCACCACCAGCTCCCGCACGTCGCCCTCAGCCGGAGGGGTGGCGAACCGGGCCACCGCCTCCGCCGTCACGCGCGGCCCGTCCCGCCGTTCCCGCCCGGAGAACTGGGCGAGGAACGCGGCGTGACGCTCGGGCAGGCCGGCCTGGTCGGTGTCGTGCGGCATGTGGTCGCCGGCCCGCTCGTCGGCACGCACCGGGACACCGGGCAGCGCGGCGGCGACAAGCGCGGCGGTCTCGGCCGCCCGGGCCAACGGTCCGTGGTGCACCGCGTCGACCCGCGCCCCGCGCAGCCGCTCACCGAGCAACATCGCCTGCCGCCGGCCCCGCGCGGAGAGGCCGACCTCCGGAGCCTCCGCCCCGGTCTCCTCCTGCTCGCCGTGTCGGGCCAGGAACAGCAGGCGGCTGCCCATCGGTCACCTCACCAAGATCGGGGAACCGACCCTAGCCGCCCGCCCCCGATCTCCGCAGCCCCCGATCAGCCGTTCGCCTACTGCTCGCGCGGGTGCATCTGGCCGATGCGGATCCGGTTGCCGAACGGGTCGCGGATGCCGAAGTCGATCCCGTACGGCCGGTCGGTCGGCTCGTCGGTGACCTCCACGCCCTTGCCCACCAGGTCCGCGTACGTCTGGTGCGCGTCGTCGGTGGTGAGGAACAGGAAACCGCCGGCGGCACCCTTGGTGAGCAACTCCCGCACCTGCTCGGCGGTCTTCGGGTCCAGCGCGGGCGGCCCCGGCTTCTCCAACAGGATCTCCCGCTCGACGTCCCCCGGCACGTTCACCGTGAGCCAACGCATGAAGCCGAGATCCTGGTCGGTGTTCACCTCAAGGCCCAGCTTGCCGACGTAGAAGTCGAGCGCCTCGTCCTGGTCCAGGACATAGATCTGGGAGCGGGAAATCGAAGTCATCGTCATGCCGACGACGCTAGACCAACGCCCTGACCTAGCGCTTATCCAAAAGTGACGGGTCTGGTCCAGGACTTCACGAAGCAGCTCGGCACACCGGCGGCACCGGACCGGCGCCGCCGGAATTGGCTCGGCGACTCACCGACGATCTCCCGGAACGTCCGGCTGAACGTGCCGAGGCTGGTGAAGCCGACCGCCAGGCAGATGTCGGTGACGTCCCGGTCGGTCTCCACCAGCAACGACATGGCCCGCTCGACGCGCCGGCGTTGCAGGTAGCGGTGCGGCGTCTCGCCGAACGTGGCCCGGAAGGTGCGGATGAAATGCGCCGGCGAGACGTGCGCGATCCGGGCCAGCGCGGGAACGTCCAGCGGGCGCGCGTACGCCCGGTCCATCGCGTCCCGGGCCCGCAGCATGGCCCGGTTGGACTCCTCCACCGCACGGCTCATCACCTCGCAGGCTACGCCTGCAAGGCGGGGCCCCCTGTTAACGCCTTCTGCATAGAAGGGCGCCCTTCTCACATGACAGCGTCGCCCCCGCCGGCGCAAACGGGGCAACGGCGGTCCCGGCCGGATGAGACCACCCCGCCGAGTGCCGACGCTTCGGCGGGGCCTTCGCTTCCGCGTGCCCGGGCGCCTCGACGATCGCGCCCGGCATGCCGCCCCGGGGCGCCTGATGGAATTGGAGCCCCCGGCCGGGATCGAACCGGCGACATCTCGCTTACAAGGCGAGTGCTCTGGCCAGCTGAGCTACAGGGGCGCATGTGACGGGCTCAGCATAGCGACTGGCCACCGGAAATCCCGCCCGGCAGTGCTCCCCACCACGGAAAACGTCACCTTCCCGACCGGGCACCTGTCGATGGATCGCCGTCGAATCGCTTCGATGGGCGGGAGATTGATGTCTTGCCGTGCCCCGGTGACCGAAATGTGTATGCCATCCGTCCCACCCGCTGCCCCTCGCCTTGGCACGATCGTGAAAGCCGTTTACGGTGCAGTGACACGGACGACACTCCGGCCGGCCTCGGCTGCCTGGGTGACGCGCCGTTGGCCGGCACCTCGGGTGCCGGTCGCTCCTTCACTCGGATCGTCCGGCACGTTCCTGCCGGTGAAAGGAAGCGCTCCATCATGGCTACGGTCACCTACGCGAAGGCGTCCCGGATCTATCCGGGCACCGAGCGCCCCGCCGTCAACCAGCTCGACCTCCAGATCGGCGACGGGGAGTTCCTCGTCCTGGTCGGCCCGTCCGGCTGCGGCAAGTCCACCAGCCTGCGGATGCTCGCCGGCCTGGAGGACGTCGACGACGGCGCGATCTACATCGACGACCGGGACGTCACGCACCTCCCGCCGAAGGCCCGCGACATCGCGATGGTCTTCCAGAACTACGCCCTCTACCCGCACATGACGGTGTACGAGAACATGGCGTTCGCCCTCAAGCTGCGCAAGACCTCGAAGTCGGAGATCGACCGGCGGGTCAAGGAGGCGGCGAACCTCCTGCAGTTGGAGGAGTTCCTCAGCCGCAAGCCGAAGGCGCTCTCCGGCGGTCAGCGCCAGCGGGTCGCCATGGGCCGCGCGATCGTCCGGGAGCCGCAGGTCTTCCTCATGGACGAGCCGCTGTCGAACCTCGACGCCAAGCTCCGCGTGCAGACCCGTACCCAGATCGCCTCGCTGCAGGCGAAGCTCGGCGTCACCACGGTCTACGTCACCCACGACCAGGTCGAGGCCATGACCATGGGTCACCGGGTCGCGGTCATGCTGGACGGCGTGCTCCAGCAGGTGGACACCCCGCGTGCGCTCTACGACACCCCGGCCAACGTCTTCGTCGCCGGCTTCATGGGCTCCCCGGCCATGAACATCAAGACGGTGAAGCTGACCGAGCAGGGCGCCGCGTTCGCCGAGATGACCGTGCCGCTGACCCGCGAGCAGGTCGCGGCGGCCCGGGCCGAGGGCGGCGACGGCAAGGTCACCGTCGGCTTCCGCCCGGAGGACTGCGAACTGGTCAGCCCGTCCGACGGCGGCATGCCGGTCGTGGTCGAGCTGGTCGAGGACCTGGGCTCCGACGCCAACATCTACGGCCACGCCGCGCTGGAGGGCCACGACGAGCGGTTCGTGGTCCGCACCGACCGGCGCAGCATGCCGAGCATGGGTGAGACCGTGTTCGTCAAGCCGCGGGCCGGGCGCAACCACGTCTTCAACGCCGCCACCGGCAAGCGGATCTGACGTAAGCGACGCAGAAGGGGCGGTCCGCGGTGGCGGATCGCCCCTTCTGCGTACGCGGGGTCAGACCTCGACGGTACGCCGGCGGGCGACCTCGGCCAGCGTGACCGCGGCAGCGACGCTGGCGTTGAGCGACTCGACGTCGGAGACCATCGGGATGCTGACGGTCAGGTCGCAGGTCTCGCCGACCAGGCGGGACAGGCCGCGCCCCTCCGAGCCGACCACCACGACCAGCGGGCCGACCGCGGCTTCGAGGTCGTAGAGGTCGGTCTGCCCGTCGGCGTCCAGGCCGACCACGACGAACCCGGCCTCCTTGCACGCCTTGAGCGACCGGGTCAGGTTGGTGACCTGGGCGACCGGGACGCGCGCGGCGGCGCCGGCGCTGGTCCGCCAGGCGGTCGCGGTGATCCCCGCGGCCCGCCGCTCGGGTACGAAGACACCCTGCGCGCCGAACGCGGCGGCCGACCGGATCACCGCGCCGAGGTTGCGCGGATCGGTGACGCCGTCCAGCGCGACCAGCAGCGGTGCGGCCTGCTCCAGCGCGGCGGTGACCAGGTCCTCGAACGGCTCGTAGGCGAACGGCGGCACCTGGAGCCCGACGCCCTGGTGCAGCACCCCGCCGGTCATCCGGTCCAGCTCGGCGCGGCCGACCTCGAGGATCGCGATGCCTCGGTCGGCGGCGGTGCGGACGATCTCCTTGACCCGGTCGTCGACGTCGATGCCCTGCGCGGTGTAGAGCGCCGTCGCCGGCACCTGCGCCCGCAGCGACTCCAGCACCGGGTTCCGCCCGACGAGCAGCTCGGGGCTGTCCTTCGCCGGGTTCGACTTGCGGCCGGGGGAGACCCGGGGCCCGGACCGCCCGGCAACGGGCTTGCCGCCGCGGCCCTTGGCGGTGGGTACGCCCCGGCCGCCGCCCTTGCCCCAGGTGGTGTCCTTGGTGCCCGGCTGGCCGATCTTGGGCGCGCGGCCCTCCTCGGCGGCGGCCCGACGTTCCTTGTCCTGCTTCCAGGCGGTGCGCTGGGGCAGCTTCTCGGTGCCCGAGTAGGCCTTGTGCCAGGGGCGCTCGTCCGCGGGCAGGGTGCGGCCCCGCCCGGCGAGGGTGTCCTTGTTCTTGCCACCGGTGCCCTTGGGGGCGCCCGCCTTCGGCGTCAGTCGCCGGCCACGGCGCTGCGAGTTGCCGGCCATCAGTCCTGCTCTCCAATAGTCCAACGCGGGCCCTGGGGGGTGTCCTCGACGGCCACGCCGGCCTGCTTGAGCTGGTCGCGGACGGCGTCGGCGGCGGCCCAGTCCTTGCGGCCGCGAGCCTGGGCGCGTTGCTCCAGGGCCAACGCGATCAGGGAGCCCACCACGCCGCGCAGGTCGTCCGCGCGGTCGCCGCCGGTCCAGGCCGGATCCAGGGGGTCGACGCCGAGGATATCCAGCATCGCCCGGGCTGCGGCGAGCGTCGTGCGGACGGTCACATCGTCGCCGTCGCTCAGCGCCGTGTTGCCGTCCCGGACCACCTCGTGCAGCACGGCGAGCGCCGCCGACGTGTTGAGGTCGTCGTCCATCGCCGCCACGAAGCCCGCCGGCAGCCCGTCGGCCCGGCCCGCGCCGACCTGCTCGGCCGCCCGCCGCACGAAGCCCTCGATCCTCCGGTACGCGACGGCGGCCTCGCGCAGCGCGTCCTCCGAGTAGTCGATGTGGGACCGGTAGTGCGCGGCGGCGTAGTAGTAGCGCAACTCCACCGGGCGCACCCCGAGCGAGGCCACGTAGTCGAGGTCGAGCGTGTTGCCCAGCGACTTGCCCATCTTGGTGCCGCCGATGCCGAGCAGACCGTGGTGCACCCAGTAGCGGGCGAACGGCAGGTCGGCGGCCTGCGACTGGGCGACCTCGTTCTCGTGGTGCGGGAACGTCAGGTCGAGCCCGCCGCCGTGGATGTCGAACTCGGCGCCGAGGTAGCGCCAGCACATCGCCGAGCACTCGATGTGCCAGCCGGGCCGACCCCGGCCCCACGGCGACGGCCAGGAGGCGTCGGCCGGTTCGCCCGGCTTGACGCCCTTCCAGAGCGCGAAGTCACGCGGATCCCGCTTGCCCCGGTCGGGCGCGTCCCCGGCGGGCTGCATGTCGGCCGGCGACTGGCCGGACAGCGAACCGTAGGCCGGCCAGGAGGCCACGTCGAAGTAGACGTCACCGGAGTCGTCGCCGGCCGGGTAGGCGTGCCCGGTCTCGATCAGGCGGGCGACCAGCTCGTGCATCTCCGGGATGTGCCCGGTGGCCCGCGGCTCGTAGGTCGGCGGGAGCACGTTCAGCGCCCGGTAGGAGGCGGCGAGGATCTGCTCGTTGGCGTAGGCGATCGACCAGAACGGCCGGCCCTGCTCCATGGCCTTGGCCAGGACCTTGTCGTCGATGTCGGTCAGGTTGCGGATGAAGGTGACCTCGAAGCCGTTGGCGACCAGCCAGCGACGCAGCACGTCGTAGTTGACACCCGAACGAAGGTGGCCGATGTGCGGGGGCGCCTGGAGAGTGAGACCACACAGGTAGACCCCCACCTTGCCGGGCTCCCGCGGGACGAAGTCCCGCACCGATCGGGTGGCGGTGTCATACAGGCGTAGCGTCACGTCACAAGGGTAGCCGTCCGCACCTTTCCCGGTTGGCCGGTGCCGGGTCGTACGCTGCGTGCTGTGGACACGGCGGCACGCCCTCCGGAGACCGCGCAGACCCTGGACCGGGGCCTGCGCCTGCTGCACCTCGTCGCCGACGCCCCGGGCGGGTTGACCGTCACCGAGGCGGCGCATCGGCTGGGCGTCGGCCGGGCGGCGGTCTACCGGCTGGTCGGCGCGTTGACCGGGCACGGCATGCTCCGGCGCGACGGCGAGGGCCGGCTGCGGATCGGTGTCGGCGTGCTGCACCTGGCCCGCCGCGCGCAGCCGCTGCTCGCCGAGGGGGCGATGCCGGCGTTGCGCCGGCTCGCCGAACGGACCGGGGCGACCGCCCACCTGACCGTGGTCGAGGGCGGCGAGGGGGTGGCGCTGGCAGTGGTCGAGCCGAGCTGGACGGCCTTCCACGTGGCGTACCGGACCGGTTCCCGGCATCCGCTGGAGCGGGGTGCGGCGGGCCGGGCCGTGCTGGCCGGACGGGCCGGCGACCCCGGGCCGGTCAGCACCAGCGGCGAGTTGCAGTCCGGGGCGTACGGGGTGGCCGCGCCGGTGCTCGGGGTGCCCGGCTGGGAGGGCAGCGTCGGCGTGGTGTCGCTGACGCCGCTCGACGTGACCGAGGTCGGCACCCAGGTCACCGCCGCCGCCACGGCGGTCGCCGCCGCGCTCGCCTGATCCCGACCGCCCACCCCTCACGTGCGCGGGTCCACCCCGCTCACCGCCAGCTCGGGGAAGTGGCGGAATCAACCTGGCCTGAACCCACCACCTCGGCGTAGTGGTGTCGCACCGGTAGCGGGACGATGCATCTAGCACATCAGACGGTGGCGTGGTGGTTGTCCACAGGACGCGGCGGTCGGGACCGGCAGCGGTTGTCCACAGGGGCTGTCGACGCTCGCCACCACTCAGCATCCTGGCCCTATGCCACCTCATCCACATCGGCCGCAGCAGTTGGCCTGGCAGGTCTTCCGTGGCTCGGACGCGGTCCGGCGCGGGTTGCTGTCCCGACATCACCTTCGGGGCGCGTCCTGGGTCCGACTCCGGCAGGACGTCTACGCCGATGCGCGCCTCGACCGTGACCACGCGCTGGCCTGCCGGGCCGTCCTGCTGCGGATGCCGCCCGGCACGTTGATCGCCGGCCCGTCGGCGGCCTACCTGCACGGGGTCGAGCACGCCGCCGACTTCAGCGACGACGTGCACGTCCTGCTGCCGGCCACGGTCCGGGCCGATTCCCAACCGGGCGTCCGCGTGCACCACGCACCACTGGCCGACACGCCGCGTGGCCTTCTGGTTCCCGCCAACGCCGCCACTCCCGGCGGCAGGCCACCGCCGGTGTCGGTCGGGCCGTCGCATGTGGCGACGCTGACCCGGGCACCCGGTCCGAGCCGTCCGGTCTGCGCCACCGGCGCGGCGTCCCCGCCCGGACCGGCCCGCCCGCACGGGCCACCGCCTCGCACCGGGCCCGCCGAGTGCGCCTGGGAGACGGCGGTCTGGGTCGACCCGGTGAAGGCGGTAAGCGTCATCGACGGCTTGCTGCGGCTCGGGGCGGTCAGCCGGTCCGGGCTGGCCTCGGAGGCGGCCCGCAACGCCGGCCGCCCGGGTGGCCGGCGGGCGTCCTGGGTGTTCGGTCTGACCGACGGTTGCGCCCAGTCGCCACCGGAGTCCCACCTGCGGGTGCGCCTGGTCTTCGCCGGTCTGCCGCGCCCGGTGGCGCAGCATCCGGTGCGCGTGTCCACCGGGCTCGTCCTGCATCCGGATCTGGCGTGGCCGGAGTTCCGGGTCGCCGTGGAGTACGACGCTCAGTCGCCCGCCGATCCCGACCGGATGCACCTCGACCGGCGCCGACTCAACCAGTTCGTCGAGGCCGGCTGGCTGGTGCTGCACGTGACCGGCCGCCGCCTGCGCCAGGAGTTTCCCGCCCTGGTCCGCGAGATCCGCGCCGCCCTGGTGGCCCGGGGCTGGCGGCCATGACCTCCCTCGACCGCACAGGCCCTGGCCACGAACGCCGAACCGACCACTGACGCCCAACCGACCACGAGCAGCGACTCGACCACGAACGGCGACCCGACCACGAACGGCGACCCGGCCGCGTCCGCGCCACCCCGGCGTCGACCGGGCTCGGCCACGAACTCGCCCGGCGGGAACACGAACTCGCCCGGCGGGAAGACGACCGCGCGCAGTCGTCGACACGGCGAAGCCCGGGCGACGCGGGTCGCCCGGGCTTCCCCGGTGGTGCGGTGCGGCGTGGTTACGGCCGCGCGTTGGGCTTCAGCGGGGTCTTCACCGCCGCGAAGGCGTCGACGATGCCATAGCCGTAGAAGCCGTTGAAGTTCAGCGAGCCCGCGCAGTACGCGTTGAACTCCTCGCTCCGGCCCTCGTCGGTGTAGGTCTGCAGCCGCGGCTCCGGGCAGGCGTGCTCGGCCGCCGTCCGGTAAAGGTGCTGCTCGACCTGGTCCGGCGCCATGCCGAAGCCGTCCCGGCCCTGCTTCTTGCCGAACCGGCTGACGATCAGCGCGGCCACGCCGGCGGCGTGCGGGGATGCCATCGAGGTGCCCTGGAGGTAGGTGTAGTAGCCACACTCACCCTTGGCGGTGCACTGCTTGAACACCGAGTTCTCGAAGCCGGCCACGATGTTGCCGTCCTCGTCGACCGACCCCTCCTCCTGAAGCACCTTCTTCGGGTACGTGGAGAGGATCATGTTGGCGTCGGCACGGTAGGTGTCGGTGCCGAAGCCGTCCCGGTACCAGCCGCCCGGGGCCGCCACCGCGGTCTGCTCGGTGCCGTAGTTCGAGTAGTCGGACTTCTTGCCGGACGGGCCGACCGCCGACACGCTGATCACGTGCGGCCCCTCGGTGGGCAGGTCCCAGCAGCTCGCGTTGTCGATCGGCCGCGGGTACGGGTCGGTGCCGTAGTCCGGGCTGCTCACGTCGGTGCGCGGGTCGCCCAGGTCCTCGTGGTTGTTACCCAGCGCACCGACCAGCGTGACGCCCTTGCGGTGGGCGAAGGTCAGCGCCCGCTTCATCGCCTCGATGATGGTCCGCTGCTCGGCCTGCGCCTCCGGCGAGTCGGCCGGGTTGGCGGCGCAGTTGTAGAGCCACGGGTCGACGTAGAACGACATGTTCACCACGTCCAGCCCGGAACGGCCGGCGTGCACCAGCGCGTTGACCACCGGGTTGAGGAAGAAGTAGCCGCTGTCCTGGCCACCCTTCAGCTCCACCAGGGAGATCTTCGGCGCCACGCCGGAGAGGCCGAAGCCGTTGGCGGCGGCGCCGATCGTGCCGGCCACGTGGGTGCCGTGCCCGCCGTCGTCGGTGCCGACCGGGTCGAGGCAGCTCGCCACCTCGCACGGGCCGTCGACGTCGGGGAGGTCCGGCGCGAAGTTGCGCGACAGCGCCCAGTTGAAGTTCGGGGCCAGGTCCGGCTGGCTGGCGTCGAGGCCGGTGTCCAGCACGCCGACGGTCACCCGACGGTCACCCGGCTCGATCTTGCGGGCCTTGTCGGCCCGGATCATGTCCAGACCCCAGAGCTTGTCGTCCAGCGGGTCCATCTTCTTGGCCTTGGCCTTGGCGGCCTTGCCCTTGGCCGCGGCGGCGGCCAGGAGGTTCTCCTGCTCGACCCGGTCCAGCTTCGGCTTGCGGCCGATCGCCTTCTCCTCGGCCGCGCCGACCAGCGCGCCGGCGGCCGTGGCCCGGCTGGCGAAGTCGGCCCGGTCGCTGGTCACCTGGAAGAGGCCGACGTCGTCGGTGCGGGAGACGACAGTGCCGCCGGCCGCCTTGATCGCGGCGATCGCGGCGTCGGTCGAGACGCCGTTCTCGGCCAGCACGGTAAAGGTCCGGGTGTCCGACGGCGCGGCGGTCGCCGGGACACCCAGGCCGGTCACCGTGAGTGCCAGCGAGGCCGCGACCGCGACCGCGCCGGCGGTGAAGCGCTTGCTCACCACATCAGATCCTCTCGTTGAGGGACGTGGCAGTCATCCCACATCACGGGAGCCGGTTACGCCAGAGGCGCGTCCGGAATAGCCGGCAATCAGGCATTCGCACTCGTCAACACCGGCAGTACCCGGGGCAGGTCGGTCAACGTGGACACTTCGGCGTCGGGTGCGAGGCCGGGCGGGCGCGGCAGGCCACCTCGGTTGAGCCAGACGGCGCGCAGGCCGGCCCGCTGGGCGGCGGCCACGTCGTGTACCGGCGAGTCGCCCACGTGGATGATCCGGCCGGCGGGCAGCCCGGCGGCCGCCACCACGGCGGCGAAGAACTCCGGGGCGGGCTTCTTCGGCAGGCCGCCCTCGTGCGCGTACAGCGCGAAGGCGAACTGCCCGGCCAGACCGCAGCGTTCGGCGCGGCTGTTGCCGTTGGTGGCGAAGCCCAGCAGGTGGTGCGGGCGCAGTGCGGCCAGCGCCGGCAGCGCGTCCGGGAACGGCCGGCTCAGGGCGTATCGCCGGGCGAAGAAGAGTGCGGCGAACTCGTCGAGGTGGGCGTCGAGCCCGGCCCGGGCCAGCGACCGGGCCAGCGCGGCCCGTCGGATCTCCTGCACCGGGGCGGCGCTGAGCGCCCCGAAGGCAGAACCCCAGTCGCCCTCCAGGTCGGCGAGCGAGACGTCGGCCGCCACCGGGGTCCGCCGCCGCATCTCGTCGAGTACGGCCGCCAGCGCGCCGGTGACCGCCGGGCGCAGGTCGACGAGGGTTTCGTCGGCGTCGAAGACGACGGCGGTGCGGGGCGCGCTCATCGCTCACCGGCCAGCGCCGGTTCGACCGGGGCCGGCGCGACCGCCCCGGGGGCGGATCGCAGCTCGTCCACCCGGACCAGGGCGACGCCGCCGACGATGAGCACTCCGCCGGCCAACTGGACCACGGTCGGCAGCTCGTTGAGCACCAGCCATGCGATCAGCACCGCGAACATCACCTCGGTCAGCCCGACGAACGAGGAGAGCCGGGCGCCGAGCAGCCGGGTGCCGGCCACCCCGGTCAGGTAGGCGACCACTGCGGCGATCAGCGACAGTCCGGCGATCGGCACCAGCCAGCTCATCCGGTGGCCGGCGAAGCTGACGTCGGCGGTGCCGGCGGCCAGCGGGAGCGCCCCGGTCGCGCCGAGCAGCAGCAGCGCCAGCGCCCCGACGGCCATGCCGCCGCTGGCCATCACCACCGACGGCAGTTCGTCGTCGAGGCGGCCGGCGATGACGAAGTAGCCGGCCAGACCGATGCCGGCACCGAGTCCCCAGAGCACGCCCACCGGGTCGAGCCGGCCGGCGCCGGTGAGATCGAGGACGAACACCAGGCCCACCAGCGCGGTGAGCGAGCCGGCCACGGTCAGCCGGCGGGGGCGCTGGCCGTGGACCAGCCACATCCAGCCGACCACCAGCACGATGCCGAGATATTCCAGCAGGAGTGCGACGCCGACCGGCAGGTAGCGGACCGCGTTGAAGAAGCACGCCTGGGCCATGGCCACGCCGAGCAACCCGAACAGCGCCACCGTGACCGCGTTGCGGCGCAGCACCGGCCACCGGCCGCGCAGCGCCAGCAGGGCGGGCACGGCCAGCACCAGGGCGGCGATGCCGACCCGGGCGATCACCACCGCCGCGGCCGACCACTCACCGGTGATCAGCGGCCGGGCAAACGTGCCGGAGGTGGCGAACGTGAGCGCGGAGAGCAGGGCCAGGCCGAGCCCGGTGCCGGAGCGGTCCCGCATCAGCGACTCCTCGTCATGAGCTAAAAGGCATTACGCTGATGACGCTAGGGGCGCCGTCCGACAGGAGTCAAGTTGCTTTTCGCTCATGACACCGAGTGCGCGTTGATCGCCGCCGCCGCGCTGGTGAACACCGCCGGCCCGGACCGGGAGGGCCTGCCCGACGTGGCCGCGCTCGACGGGTTCTTCACCGCGTACGGGTGGAGCGGTCGGCACGAGCACACCGACGCCGAGCTGCGCCAGGTGCACGCCCTGCGACCCCGGCTGCGCCGGATCTGGCACGCCGACACCGACGAGGTGGTGCGGACCGTCAACGCGCTGCTCCGCGAGTCCCGCGCGCTGCCGCAGCTCATCCGGCACGACGACGAGCCGTACCATCTGCACGCCGTGCCCCGCGACGCGCCGCTGGCGACCCGGATGGCGGTCGAGGCCGCGATGGCCGTGGCCGACCTGGTCCGGATGAACGAGCTGACCCGGCTGCGCCACTGCGACCACCCCGAATGCGACAACGTGCTGGTCGACCTGTCGAAGAACCGCTCCCGCCGGTTCTGCGACGGCGGCTGCGGCAACCGGGCCGCAGTCAGCGCCTACCGGGCACGCAGGGCGGCATCCCACTCCTGACGCGCCCCGGGCCAGTCCTCCCGGAGCAGCTCGTACTCCACCTCGCCGTGCTCCGTGCCCGGGATCGGGTCGTCGAACGTGAGGTGGAACGTGCGGACGTAGCGCAACCCCGCCCGGGCCAGCACCGCGCGGGACCTGTCGTTCACCGCCATCGTCTGCGCCCACACCCGCCGCACGCCGAGCGTGCCGAACGCGTGCCGGACCAGCGCCCGCGCCCCCTCGGTGGCCAGGCCGTGCCCCCAGGCCGCGCGACGCAGCCGGTAGCCCAGCTCCCCCTCGGCGCCGTCGTCGGACGGGTCGAGCGCGTGCCAGCCGAGGAACTCGCCGGTGAACCGGTCGAGTGTGGCCCAGCGACCGAGCCCGGGGTGATGGTCGTACCGCGCCAGCACCCGGGGCAGCACGTCCTCCCGGATCGTCGCGGCCGGCGTCGCCTCGCCGCTGGTCAGGATCCGCATGACCTCCGGGTCGGCGTCCAGCTCGACCAGCCGGTCCACATCATCCACGGTGAACCGGCGCAGCGTCAGCCGCGCGGTCTCCAGCAACACCCCGTCGTCGTCAGGCACGGTCGGATCATCCCGCCGCCCCCGACCGCCGGGCGAGGCAATTACCGCCGCGGTGGCGCGGCGACGAAAACCCGCCAGGGGTACGGGTCGAAGGTGAGCACCGGACCGGTCGGGTCCTTGCTGTCCCGCACCCCGACCACGCCCGGCAGGCCGACAGCGACCTCGACGCAGTCGTTGCTCTGGGCACTTCGGCGACTCTTGCGCCAGGTCGCGCCGCTCAGATCCACGACTCCGCCACCTCCCTCACGAACTCGATGGACTCCTGCGGGGGCAACGCCTCCCCGAGGATAGCCTCCCAGACTCGTTGCACGAGGCCGAGATCCGCCGGTCGGTCAACCTCCTGGCCGCCTGCCAGTGTGGCCATGAATGCCAGGTCGGCCCCGTCCCGCAGGGTCGCCAGAATGAACGGACCGCCGAGGCCCGGATACTCCAGAGCGGACCGTGTCACGACGTGCAACCGCACCCTCGGGTGTTCGGTCGCGATCCTGGCCAGGTGCGTCGCCTGGTCGCACATCGTCTTGCGGGTGCCGACCTGTCGACGCAGCGCGGCCTCGTCCAACACCGCCCACAGCCGTGGTGGGTTCTCGTCGTAGAGGAGGCGCTGTCCATCCATGCGCTCGGCCAACCGGCGCTCGACGACGTCCGGTTCGAGCACGCCCCCCGCCTCGAAGACGGCGCGGGCGTAGGACTCGGTCTGGAGCAGGCCGGGCACGTACAGCGGCTCGTACCAGCGCAGCACCCGCGACTGCGCGACGATCTCACCCCGGCCACGTAGCCAGGGCTGGGCGCGGTCCAGACTGACCAGCCCGGTCAGCATGCGGCCGAAGAGGCCGCCGGTGTCGAGCGCCTGGTCGACCAGCTCCACGTATTTCGCGGTGGGCGGCTGGTGACCCAGCTCCACCGCGCTGACCATCGACGCCGAGTAGTTGACCGCCCGAGCCAGTTCCTCCTGGCTCCAGCCGCGCCGCGCGCGGGCCCGGCGCATCTCGGCGACCAGGAACGCCGCCGCCGTCATCTGCCCGTCCGCCATCTCCAGCCGCCCTCCAGGACCAGGGTGATCGACTCCGACGCCGCGCCACGGGCCAGCCGGCCCGCCGCAGAGGGCCTCGGGCACCGTGCACAAATCCTTCCGAGCGTAGTCGCGTTATCAGCAGACTGTGAAGGCGACGCCGGTGCCCAGACCCCCCGGGCGAGGCGTCGCGGTGGGACCGCCCGCTCCCCCGGCCGGGCGGTCCACACCTGCCGGGGGCGGCGATATCGCAAACGACTCAGCTCGAAAGGACCACGGATGCCTCGATCCCCCCGGCCGCACCTGCCGCTGCGCCCGCTCTGGCTGTGCCGCTCCTGCGGCACGCCGTGGCCGTGCCCCGACGCGCGCCTCACCCTGGTCGGCGAGTACGCGGCCGACCCGGTCGGGCTCAGCGTCTATCTCTGCGGCGTGCTCTACGAGGCGACCGCCGACCTGCACCGGCTCCACCCCGACCAGCGGCCCGACCCGGCGGGCCTGTTCGACCGCTTCCTCGGTTGGGCCCGCCGCCGGACGACGCCCTGATCAGGGGTGCGTCATCCGCAGCAGGTCCAACGCCTCGTCGAGCTGGGTCTCGGTGAGCTTGCCCGAGTCGACGTGCCCGCGGGAGATCACCACCTCCCGGATGGAGACCTGCTTGGCCAGCGCCTCCTTGGCGATCGAGGCGGCCTCGTCGTAGCCGAGGTGGCGGTTGAGCGGGGTGACGATCGACGGCGACCCCTCGGCGTACGCCAGGCAGACCTCGGCGTCCGCGACCAGGCCGGCCACCAGGCGCTCGGCGAACAGCCGGCTGGACGCGGCGATCAGCTTGATCGACTCCAGCAGGTTGCGGCCCATGACCGGAAGCATCACGTTCAGCTCGAAGTCGCCCTGCGAGCCGGCGAAGGCCACCGCCGCGTCGTTGCCGATCACCTGGGCGCAGACCTGGCGCATCGCCTCGGCCACCACCGGGTTGACCTTGCCGGGCATGATCGACGAGCCGGGCTGGAGGTCGGGGATGCGCAGCTCCCGCAGGCCCGCGCGAGGGCCGGAACCCATCCAGCGTACGTCGTTGGCGATCTTGTAAAGGCTGACCGCGACGGTGCGGAGCTGGCCGGACGTCTCCACCAGCGCGTCCCGCGCGCCCTGCGCCTCGAAGTGGTTGCGCGCCTCCGACAACGGCAGGCCGGTCGAGTCCCGCAGCCGCCCGATCACCTTGCCCGCGAAGCCGAGCGGCGTGTTGATGCCGGTGCCCACCGCGGTGCCCCCGAGCGGCAGCTCGGCCAGCCGGGGCAGCGCCATCTCCAGCCGCTCCACGCCGTAGCGGACCTGCGCGGCGTAACCACCGAACTCCTGCCCCAGCGTCACCGGGGTGGCGTCCATCAGGTGGGTGCGGCCGGCCTTGACCACGGTCTCGAACTCGGCCGCCTTCGCCTCCAGCGCCATCGCGAGCTGCGTCAACGACGGGAGCAGATCCTCCACCACGAACTGGGTGGCGGCCAGGTGGATCGAGGTCGGGAACACGTCGTTGCTGGACTGTGACGCGTTCACGTGGTCGTTCGGGTGGACGTCCCGGCCCAGCTCGCGGCTCGCCAGCGACGCGATCACCTCGTTGGTGTTCATGTTGGACGACGTGCCCGAGCCGGTCTGGAACACGTCCACCGGGAACTGGTCGTCGTAGCCGCCGGCGACGACGTGCGCGGCGGCGGTGACGATCGCCTCGGCCACGTCCGCGTCGATCACCCCCAGCTCGCCGTTGACCTGGGCGGCAGCCCCCTTGATCTGGGCCAGCGCCTTGATCTGGGCCGGTTCGAGCCCGCGCCCGGAGATCGGGAAGTTCTGCACCGCGCGCTGCGTCTGCGCCCGCCACAGCGCCTCGGCGGGCACCTCCACCTCGCCCATCGAGTCGCGTTCGATCCGGTAACCGGTCGCCTCTGGAGTCGTCACGCACCCCATCCTGCCGCGCCACCCGCCGACGTGCAGGGGAACGCGCGCCGGCCTCAGCCCAGCTCGGCCAGCAACTCCGCGGTGGCCCACCGGTCCGGCGACTCGATCTGGGCGAACAGCGCCAGCGCCCGGCTGGCGTACCGGTGGGCCTGCTCCGGGTCGCTCCACCGCAGGCACCGGGCCATGCCGTCCAGCGCCCGGGCCTGCTCGTAGTGCGTGCCGAGCCGGGTGGCGTCGGCGAGCACCCGGCGGTGCAGATCCAAGGCGCTGGCCTCGTCGCCCTGGTCGCGGATCGCCCGGGCGAGCAGGTTACGGGAGGCGCACTGCCCGACCAGGTCACCCGCGTCGTTGATGGCGACCAGCGCCTGCCGGTGCAGCGCGGCGGCCAGGTCCGGCCGGCCCTCCTCGCGCTCGATCATGCCCAGCTCGTTGAGCAGCTCACCCTCGCCGAACCGGTTGCCGGTCCGGCGCTTCACCGCCAGCCCGGCACGCAGGAGCCGGCGCGACGCCTCCTGGTCACCGCGCCGATGCCGGGCCATGCCGAGATGACCGATGGCGTTGCCGATCTGCCGCGGGTCGCCGATCTGCCGGGCGAGGCCCAGGTGGTGCCGGCACATCCGCACGGCATCGTCGACGTGCCCGCTCCAGATCAGGGTGAGCGAGAGGTTGTTGAGCAGGTTCGCCAGCGGCACGGGCCCGTCGGCCTCCCGCAGGAACGCCCGGGACGCCTCGAACGTCTCGATCGCCCGCCGGAACTGCAGACCCACCGCGTACGCGGTGCCCAGGTTGGCCACCGCGCCCCGCAGCTCCCCCGTCAGGCCCAGCCGCCGGTAGATCCCGACCGCCACCTCCATCTGCCGGATCGCCTCGGCGAAGCGGGCCCGCCGGTAGTTGGCCGAGGCGAGATAGTTGTGCATGGTCGCCACGGCCTTGTCGTCGCCCAGCCGCTCGGCGGCCCGCAGGCCGACGCGGTGCGTCTCGATCAGGTCGTCCAGGTGACCGCCGTCGAAGTTGACCGCCCAGCCGGCGCGGGCGAGCTGCCAGCTCTGCCGGAGAAAGCCCTCGGTCTCGGCCAACCGCACCAGCGCGGCGAGCGTCGCCCGGTTCTCCTCGATCCAGGTGCGACCCAACCCGACCGTGGCCGCCACCAGGTCGGGCCGCAGCGGGTCCGACAGCGCGAACAGGTCACGCGGGACGGCGAGTTCCAGCGACAACGCGATGGTCGCGGCGACCTGCAGGTGATGGTCGAGCAGCCGGGCGAGCGCCGCCCGGCGCTCCTCCGCCGTCTCGCGCTCCGCGCCGAGCGTACGCGCGTACTTCCGGATCAGGTCGTGCAGGCCGTACCGACCCGGTTCCACCTCCTCGACGAGGTGCGCGTCGACAAGTTCGTCGAGCGCGTCCTGCGCGTCGACGAGCGGGAGATCGGCGAGCACGGCCGCCACCCGGTTGTCGGCGCGGGCGCCGGGGTGCAGCCCGAGCAGCCCGAACACCCGCTGGGCGGCCGGCGACACCTGCTCGTACGACAGGGCGAACGCCTGCGCCACCGACCGCTCCCCGGCGGCCAGCTCGGCCAGCGGGTCGGCGGCGGTGGTCAGCCGCTCGGCCAGGTCGGCCACCCGCCACCGCGGTCGGTGCGCGAGCCGGGCCCCGGCCAACCGCAACGCGAGCGGGAGGAGCCCGCAGCGGCGGGCCACCTCCGCTGCCGCTTCCGGCTCGGCCGCGACCCGTTCCCCACCGGCCACCCGGGCCAGCAACTCCACCGCCTCGTCCAGGTCCAGCACCGGCAGCGACGACGGCCGCCCGCCGTCCAGACCGATCAGACGGCGGCGGCTGGTGATCAGCACCAGGCAGTCCGGGCCGTTCGGCAGCAACGGCGCGACCTGCGCGGCGTCCGCCGCGTTGTCCAGCACCACCACCGCCCGCCGGTCGGCCAGCTCGGAGCGCCACATCGCCAGGCGGTCGGCGGGGTCGACCGGCACCCGCTCGGCCGGCACGCCGAGCTGCCGCAGCAGGGTCGCCGCCGCAGCCGCCGTGGTCAGCGGGCTGCGCTCGCTGTGCCCGTGCAGGTCGACGAAGAGTTGCGCGTCCGGGAAGCGGTCGCCCAGGGCGGTCGCCACCTGCACGGCGAGCGTGGTCTTGCCGCTGCCGGCCATGCCGTCGACCAACTGGACGCGGACCCCGTCCTGTTCGATCTCCTTGACCAGTCGGGCCACGGTCTGCTGCCGCCCGGTGAAGTCGCTGATCGCCCGGGGCAGCGCGCGCACCGGACCGCTGGCCCGGCTCTCCGATCCACCCAGCGCCAGGTCACCGGCGAGCACCCGCTGGTGCAACTCCTGCAACGCGGTGCCCGGTTCGATGCCCAACTCGTCGGCGTAGACGCGCCGGCCCTCGCGGTAGACGGCGAGCGCGTCGGCCTGACGGCCGACCGCGGACAGCGCCAGCATCAACTGCCCCCGCAGCCGCTCACGCAGCGGATTGCGCTCGACCGCCTCGGTCAGCTCGTCGATCAGGTCGGCCGCCCGGCGCAGCCGCAACTCGACGTCGACGCACTCCTCCAGCACCGCGAGCCGTTGCTCGTCCAGGGTCTGGGCCCGCCGCCGCACACTGCGGGCCGGGATGCCGGCCAGCGCCGGACCGCGCCACAGCGCCAGCGCCGACCGGTAGTGCCGGCACGCCTCGCTCACCTGACCGGTGGCCACCTGCGCGCGGGCGACCTCCACGGTCCGGGCGAACACCTCGGCGTCGAGGTCGTCCGGCTCGACCCGGATGCCGTAGCCGGCCGGGTCGGTGACGATGGTCTCGGCGGGCAACCCCAGCACCACGAACCGGTGCCGCAACCGCGACACGCAGATCTGCAACTGGGCCCGGGCGGTGGCCGGCGGGCGCTCCTCCCAGACGGCGTCGATCAACTCGTCGAACGACACCACCCGGCCGGCCCGCAACAGCAGCAGGGCAAGCACGATCCGGTCCCGACCTGCGGTGACGGTGGCCTCGCCGCCGCCTACCCGCAGTGGTCCCAGGATCCCGAACCGCATGCGCGCCCCCGTACGCCTTTCGTGCACTTCCAGCAGCGTAACGCGGTGGTCACCGAACGCCCGGGCCAGGTGATAGAGATCTGATAGACGTTCGAGAGCGACGCCGTCCAGACTCATGTCGGGTTGCTGTCGGTGACAGCATCCGACGGGGGCGGTGCGCTCGTCCGGCCGAGAGGCCGGGCGAGCGCACCGATGTCGGAAGATGGAACTGACCCCGCCGAGGCGGGTAGTATTCGAGCCGCCGGAAGCAATAGCTTCTGGAAGTGGACCCGGCAGCCTTCCGGACGGTGGGTGGGCCGGGTCTCGCGTTTCAGTGGTCTATCGGTCGGATCTCCCGCACCATCGGACGCACCATCATCTTCCACTCGCCGCCCCTGGCCCAGGACCAGGCGACGGCGTCGGGAAGCGACAGCAGGCGATCCTCATGCGCTCGCAGGTGGTCGTATCGCAGCCGTCCAGTCATGCCGGTCAGCCGCAGCTCATGGTTCAGCGTACGCACGTCAGCCATACGCCGGGACTCGTCCATCTCCAACACCAGCCGCTCAGCGTCGAGCTTCGCCGCGTCGGTGATCAGCGCTCGGAGACACGCCTCTCGGGCCAGCCGCTGGTTGCGGTGATCGGTGGCGTCGTAGAGCAACACTGTCGGACCGAGATCACGAAGGGCCAGCAGGATTTCTCGCCGCCGGTCGTTGCGTTCCTTGCAGAAGTGGATGCTGCGTTGCCCTCGCAACGTCAGTCCGGCGATGAGCTGACGCGCAGCGGTCAACCGGTGCCGCTCAAGGACGGCTGCCGCGAGAACGAGACCCCGTTCCTTGGTTTCGTCAACGAAGATGTGTGGCCCCACACCAGCCACCTCACCGGTACCGAAGCGTCTGAAGTGGAGCGGAATTGTCCGAAATGAGGAAAAAGCTCCACCCGTTTCGGTGCGGACTCACCTCCGGGTTGTAGTGCTTGACGATCTCTCGGGCCGCCTGACTCGGGGTCTTGTAGACCCGTCCGGCGAGCGGTCCGGAGGTGATCTCGATCCGCCCAGGCCCCGGCACGAACGAGGCGAAGGTGCGATGCCCCGCGTAGTCCGCGTAGACCTTGACGGCCGGGGTTTCCTCGCCGTCGGTCGGTTCGTCCCGCCGAGCACCGGCGCGCGTCCTCGCCTCCCGGACGAGTCGTGCGACGATCTGCCCCTTGGTCAGCCCGGCGACGTCGGCGGCGAACGCCAGGTAGTTGTCGGTGTCTTCGTCTATGTCGATCAACGGCATGCGGCTGGCCCCCTCGCCAGGAGACCAGCCTATGAGGACAGTGAAGCTCCATCAATCACCGAAACACCCAAGTCTCCAGAGACTTAGAATGCTCACCGCCGGCCGACGGTGAGCACCGGCTTGATGACCTCGGCGAAGAAGTCGTTGCCCTTGTCGTCGACGACGATGAAGGCCGGGAAGTCCGCCACCTCGATCTTCCAGACCGCCTCCATCCCCAGCTCCGGGTATTCGAGCACCTCGACGTGCTTGATGCAGTCCTGGGCGAGACGGGCGGCCGGGCCGCCGATCGAGCCGAGATAGAACCCGCCGTGGGTGCCGCAGGACCGGGTCACCTGGGCGGACCGGTTGCCCTTGGCCAGCATCACCATCGAACCGCCGGCCGCCTGGAACTTCTCCACATAGGCGTCCATCCGGCCGGCCGTGGTGGGGCCGAACGAGCCGGACGCGTAGCCCTCGGGGGTCTTGGCCGGGCCGGCGTAGTAGACCGCGTGGTCGCGTAGGTATTGCGGCATCGGCTCACCGGCGTCCAGCCGCTCGGCGATCTTCGCGTGTGCGATGTCCCGCGCGACGACCAGCGGACCGGTCAACGACAGGCGCGTCTTCACCGGGTATTTTGACAGCTCGGCGCGGATCTCGGCCATCGGCCGGGTCAGGTCGACGCGGACGACCTCCTCGGTCTCCAGCGACTCGTCGGTGACGTCGGGCAGGAACCGCGCCGGGTCGGTCTCCAGTCGCTCCAGCCAGACACCCGACGGGGTGATCTTGGCGACCGCCTGCCGGTCGGCGGAGCAGGACACCGCGATCGCCACCGGGCAGGAGGCGCCGTGCCGGGGCAGCCGGACCACCCGGACGTCGTGGCAGAAGTAGCGCCCGCCGAACTGCGCGCCGATGCCGAAGTTGCGGGTCAGCTCCAACACCTCGGCCTCCAGCTCCAGGTCACGGAAGCCGTGTGCGCTCATCGAACCCCGCGTCGGCAGCGTGTCCAGATATTTCGCGGAGGCGTACTTGGCGGTCTTCAACGCGTGCTCCGCCGACGTGCCGCCGACGACGATCGCCAGGTGGTAGGGCGGGCAGGCGGCGGTGCCGATCAGCCGCAGCTTCTCCTCCAGGAACTGCATCATCCGCGTCGGATTCAACAGGGCCTTGGTCTCCTGGTAGAGGTAGGACTTGTTGGCCGAGCCCCCGCCCTTGGCCATGAACAGGAACTTGTAGGCGTCGGGGTGCCCGTCCGGGTCCTCGGCGTAGAGCTCCACCTGGGCCGGCAGGTTACTGCCGGTGTTCCGCTCGTCCCACATGGTCAGCGGGGCGAGCTGGGAGTAACGCAGATTGAGGCGGGTGTACGCCTGGTAGACGCCGCGCGAGATCGCCTCCGCGTCGGCACCGTCGGTGAGCACGTGCCGGCCGCGCTTGCCCATCACGATCGCGGTGCCGGTGTCCTGGCACATCGGCAGCACGCCGCCGGCCGCGATGTTGGCGTTGCGCAGCAGGTCGAGTGCGACGAACCGGTCGTTCGGCGAGGCCGCCGGATCGTCGATGATCGAGCGGAGCTGGGCCAGGTGGGCCGGGCGCAGGAAGTGGGCGATGTCGTGCATGGCCTCGGCGGTCAGCGCGGTCAGCGCGGCCGGCTCCACGGTGAGGAAACGACGGCCACCCGGGCCGTTGACCACGTCCACGCCCTCGTCGGTGACCAGGCGGTATTCCGTCTGGTCGGGACCGGTCGGCAGCAGGGGTGCGTACGAGAAGGCGGCGGCACTGCTCATGACCGAAAAGCCTAGGGCAGGGCGATCGATCGGTGACACCCGCCGGTGGGTCGTGGGACGCCGATCTCAGCCGGGCGTCACTTCCCGTCGGCGCAGAGTTCCTTCTTCGGCCCGCAAGTGCCCTGGTCGCTCGGGGGACGCCAGGTGTCCGCCGGATCGGGTGCCGGCACCGCACCCTGCTCCGGCGGCGGCACGCCGCTCGCGCCGGCGCCCCATCGGACGTACCCGATCTCCCGGCCCTCCCCGATGATCATGCCGTCCGGGCCGACCGCCAGCGCGTTCGCCGCGGTCCGCAGCTCGGCCAGCACCCGACCCCCGCGCGGTTCGACCGCGACCAGCCGGGACGGCTTCTCCTCCGTGATCACCGCCGCGTACGGGGTGAGCGCCGCGCCGCTCTTCTGACCGGCCGGCCGGGTCCACCGGGTCCGGTCGGCGGACAGCTCACGGCCGAGCAGTGCATCCTTGTCGGCGCTGCGCACCACCGTGTACCGGTCGTCGACGGCGAGCAGTTTCTCCCCGTCCGCGCCGACCTGGAGCAGCCGGCCGTCGTAGCCGTCGAGCACCGCCTCCCGGCCGTCCGGCGCGACCCCGATGAGCACGTTCCGGCCGCCCTGCGGATCCTCCCGTTGCACGCAGCCGGCGGAGTCGGCGGTGCGCAGGTTGATCCCCGCCCGCCGCCACACCTGCTGCCCGGTGGCCGGGTCGACGGCCGTGATGACGAAATAGCAGCTCCCGTCGCGGGAGGTGGCCGCGATCCGCAGCAGCCGGCCGCCGACCACCGCGAGTCGCTCGTCCCGGCCGGGTTGGACGTTCTGGAGCACCCGGCCGGTGGCGGTGTCCACCACGTGCACCCGGCCGTCGACCGGGAAGCCGAGCAGCGGCGGGACCGACTCCGGCCCGGCCACCCCGCCGTCGATCCGGGTGGCGCCCAGCCGTCGGGTGCCGAGCAGCTCCGGGTTGTCGGCGAGCACGCCGCTGTGCACCCCGGGCAGGAACGCGCTCCACAGCGGAGCGGTGCCGCGCGGCTCCCAGGCCCGTAGCGTGCAGTCGGTCGGTTGCACGCAGTAGGCGTCGAGCAGGAGGTTCCGGTAGGTCCAGACGGCGATCGCGCGATCGTCGCGGCGGCGGGTCACCCCGGACACCGGGTCGAGCAGCTCGTACCCCCGGTCCAGCAGCTTGCCCACGGCGACGACCGACTGCCGGCCGCTGCCGGCCACCGCCGACCAGTCGGCCTTGCGCTCCCAGAGCTGGGTGCCGTCGGCGAGCTTGCGCGCCTCGATCCGGGTGCGCTGCTCCACGACGACGGTGTCGCCGGCGATCGTGACGCTGCGCGGGGTGCCGCCGACACGCTGCTGCCAGATGACGTCCGGTTCGGAGATCGGTGCGCTCCGGTCCACCCAGTCCCAGAGGCGGGGGAACGGGTTCCACACACCGGTGGCGGCGAGCACGACCACGGTGATGAGCCCGAGCAGCAACCAGCCGCGTACGCCTAGGCCCTTCACACCGACACGGTAGCGACGATCACCGTTCTCCCGGTGCGGGCGCGCGGCGTGTCGGGCTGCTTCTTGCGGGACCCGAGGTGTTAATAAGGGGCCCCGCCTCTGCCCCATGCGTTAAGCGGGGGCCCTTCCTTCCCGCTGGGCCGCGGAGCGGACCAGCGGGAGCGTGCGGTAGGGGATCTGCTCGGCCAGCGCGATGATGGTGGAGGCGCGCCGGATGCCCTCCGAGGCGACGATCTGGTCGATGACCCGCTGCAGATCGGTGTTCGAGCGGGCCACGATGCGGCACAGCAGGTCGCTGGAGCCGGTGATGGTGTGCGCCTCCAGCACCTCCGGGATGGCGGCCAGGTGCGCGGTCACCGGGTCGTGACCGTGCCGCTGGCTGATCTCCAGGGTGACGAAGCTGGTCACCCCGAAGCCGATCGCGGCCGGGGAGATCTCCGGCCCGAACCCGCCCACCACGCCCCGGCCGACCAGCTTGTCCAGCCGGGCCTGGACCGTCCCCCGGGCCACCCCGAGCCGCCGCGAGCACTCCAGCACCCCGATCCGGGGCTCCTCGGCGAACAGTTCGATCAAGCGGGCGTCGAGTTCGTCGAGCTGGACATCCTGACCAGTGTTCATGGTGGTTCACCGTACCGAATGCGCAACCTGACCAGCAAAATCCGCAACTATTGCTCGACTCCCCACCGTCGGAACATGCTCGCGGAAAGCACATCCACGGCGGCCCACGAGGCCGGCCGGACGCGAGGGAGGCCACCATGACCCAGGCGATCGACCGACCCCAGACGACCGAGGACGCCGACGCCGACATCCTCGTCGGCGCCGTCGACCACGACATCAGCCGCGACCCGTTCCCGGTGAAGGGCCTCGACCACCTGCACTTCCTGGTCGGCAACGCCAAGCAGGCGGCGCACTACTACTCCACCGCCTACGGCATGACCTGCGTGGCCTACCGCGGCCCGGAGCAGGGCTACCGGGACCACGCGCAGTATGTGCTGACCAGCGGCTCGGCCCGGTTCGTGCTGACCGGCGTGATCCGCCCGGACGCCGACGGCGCGGAGCACGTGGCCAAGCACAGCGACGGCATCTCCGACATCGCGCTCGAGGTGCCGGACGTGGACGCCGCGTACGCGCACGCCACCGCGCAGGGCGCCACCGGACTGGTGGAGCCGCACGACGTCAGCGACGAGCACGGCACGGTCCGGATGGCGTCCATCGGCGCGTACGGGGACACCCGGCACACGCTCGTCGACCGGTCCCGCTACACCGGCGTGTTCCTGCCCGGCTTCGTCGCCCGCTCCCCGATCGTGGACCGGCAGCCGATGATCGACGCCGGGCTCCAGCCGAAGCGCTTCTTCCAGGCCGTCGACCACGTGGTCGGCAACGTGGAGCTGGGCCGGATGGACGAGTGGGTCGAGTTCTACAAGCGGGTCATGGGCTTCACCAACATGGCCGAGTTCGTCGGCGACGACATCGCCACCGACTACTCCGCGCTGATGAGCAAGGTGGTCGCGAGCGGCACCCGCAAGGTGAAGTTCCCGCTCAACGAGCCGGCGGTGGCTCGCAAGAAGTCGCAGATCGACGAATACCTGGAGTTCTACCGGGGCCCCGGCGCCCAGCACGTCGCGGTGGCCACCAACGACATCCTGGCCAGCGTCGACGCCATGCGGGCGGCCGGCGTCGAATTCCTCGACACCCCGGACTCCTACTACCAGGACCCGGAGCTGCGCGCCCGCATCGGCAACGTGCGGGTGCCGATCGAGGAGCTTCAGTCCCGCAAGATCCTGGTGGACCGGGACGAGGACGGCTACCTGCTCCAGATCTTCACCAAGCCGGTGCAGGACCGTCCGACCGTCTTCTTCGAGCTGATCGAGCGGCACGGCTCCCTCGGCTTCGGCAAGGGCAACTTCAAGGCCCTGTTCGAGGCGATCGAGCGGGAGCAGGAGAAGCGCGGCAATCTGTGACACTGGTCGCGTGACCCAGCCTCCCCCGAACACGCAGCCGCCGCCCGCCGGGCCCCCGCCCGTGGGCGGCGGCTTCGCGCCGCCCACCGGCCCCGCGGTGCCTGCCCAGCACACCCCGCCGCCGTACGCGGGCCTGCCCGGCTACCCGCCGCCCCCACCCGGGTACGTGCCGTACCCGCCGTTCACCCCGCCCCCGGTGGCGCCGAACGGGCAGCCGCTGGCCAGCTTCGGCGACCGGCTGCTGGCCTGGCTGATCGACACCGCGGTGGCCTCGGCGGTGGCGATGGTGTTGTTCTTCCCGGTCTTCTTCCTGATCTTCTTCCGCGCCGTCGACGAGCTGGAGCAGGCCGGCCCGCAGGGGCCCGACCCGGCGACGATGTGGACCGAACTCTTCCTCCCGTTGCTCGCGGCCGAGCTGGGGCTGTTGGTGCTGATCTTCGCGTTCTACTGGCTCTACCACGTGGAGTACGCCCGGCGCAGCGGGCAGACGCTGGGCAAGAAGGTGATGAAGCTGCGGATCGTGCCGGCGCAGCCCGACGCCACGCTCACCCGGGGCATGCTCGGCAAGCGCTATCTGGTCGAGTTCGTCGCCGGGTCGCTGGTGCCGTTCCTCAACTACCTCGACGGCTTCTGGCAACTCTGGGACAAGCCCTGGCAGCAGTGCCTCCACGACAAGTTCGCCGGCACGGTCGTCGTTAAGGTGGCACCGTGAGCGCGAGGAGTGAGCCGGGCCTGCGAGCCCCGCAGTCGCGAACCGAAGGGGCACCCGTGAGCGCGAGGAGTGAGCCGGGCCTGCGAGCCCCGCAGTCGCGAACCGAAGGGGCACCGTGAGTCTGGAACCAGGCTGGTACGTCGACCCCGCCGACCCGGAGACCCGCCGCTGGTGGGACGGGGAGGGGTGGATCGGCGCGCCGATTCCGGTCGACGTCACCCCGCCCGACGGTCCCCCGCCCGCCGAGCCCGAGCCCGCCGCCGCGACGCCGGCCCCCGGCCCCGACCGGCCGGTTTCCGGCGCGGCCGGCTCGCCGGGGCCGCTGCCGACGTCCGGTGTGCCGGGGCAGCCGAGCCACTGGCCGGGGCAACCAGGCCAGCCGGGGCAACCAGGCCCGGCCGGACCGTGGCCGGGCCAGCCGGGGCAGCCCGGCCAGCAGGCGTCCCCGCCGGGCTGGCCGTACCCGCAGTGGCCGGGCCGGACGCCGGTGCCGCGCCCGCACGGGCTGCCGCTCGCCTCGTACGGCGCCCGGTTGGTCGCCCGCCTGATCGACCTGGGCGTGGTGTTCCTGCTCAACGCCCTGGTCAACGGCTGGTTCGTCTGGCGCTACATCGAGGCGATCTCGCCCTACCTGCGGGAGACGATGCGCCGGGCGGTGAACGGGGACACCTCGACCGAGGGGCTGCCCCAGATCGACGACCAGGCCGGCGGGTTGCAGGTCGTCATCCTGCTGATCGCCACCGCGCTCTGGTTCGCCTACGAGGTGCCGTCGATGGCGGCGCGCGGGCAGACCTTCGGCAAGCGGGTGGCCGGCGTACGCGCGCTGCCGATCGAGGCGGACCAACCGCTCGGCTTCGGCCGGGCCTTCCGGCGCTGGAGCACGCTCGGCATGCCCACGCTGCTCTGGTACTGCTGCGGCCTGGGCCTGGTGCTCCAGTTCGTCGACGCCGTCTCGCCGCTGTTCGACCAGCCGCTGCGCCAGGCGCTGCACGACAAGCGGGCGCAGACCGTGGTGGTCCAGCTCCCCCGCAACCGCTCCGACCCTCGTACCGCCCCGCACGACCGCGCCGACCCCCCGGGAGACACCCCATGACCGACACCGGACGTCACCAGCCTTCGCTGCGGCTGACCCGCGCCGACCTGGACGCGCTGCCCAACTACGTGCCCGGCCGCAGCCCGGCCGACCTGGCCCGCGAGCTGGGCCTGCCCGAGGCGATCAAGCTGGCCAGCAACGAGGTGCCGTACGGCCCGCTGCCCGGCGTGGTGGAGGCGGTCGCCGAGGCGGTCGCCGGTTCGCACCGCTATCCGGACATGGGCGTGGTGGCGCTGCGGCAGGCGCTCGCCGAGCGCTACGGCGTGGACGCGGACCGGATCGCCACCGGCTGCGGTTCGGTGGCGCTGGCCGAGCACCTGGTGCGGGCCACCTGCCTGCCCGGTGACGAGCTGCTCTACTCGTGGCGCTCCTTCGAGGCGTACCCGATCATCGCGGCGACCAGCGGCGCGACGAGCGTGCGGGTGCCCAACGACGCCGGCCACGGGCACGACCTGGCGGCGATGGCGGCGGCGGTGACCGACCGGACCCGGATGGTCCTGGTCTGCAACCCGAACAACCCGACGGGTACGGCGGTCCGCAGGGCGGAGCTGGACCGCTTCCTCGACGCGGTGCCGGACGACGTGCTCGTGGTGATCGACGAGGCGTACCGGGAGTTCGTCACCGACGCCGAGGTGCCCGACGGCCTCAGCTACCTGGGCCGGCCGAACGTGGCGGTGCTGCGCACGCTGTCCAAGGCGTGGGGCCTGGCCGGCCTGCGGATCGGCTGGCTGGTGGCCGCGCCGGCGGTGGCCGCCGCGGTGCGCAAGGTGGTCACCCCGTTCTCCACCAGCATGGCCGCCCAGGCCGGTGCGCTGGCCGCGCTCGCCCAGGCCGACGAGGTGCAGCGGCGCTGCGCGCTGGTGGTGGCCGAGCGGGACCGGGTGGCCGAGGCGCTGCGCAAGTTCGTGCCGGACGTGCCGGAGAGCCAGGCCAACTTCGTCTGGCTGCCGCTGAGCGAGCGGGCCGTGGAGTTCGGCAAGGCGTGCGAGGCGCGCGGCGTGATCGTCCGGCCGTTCCCGGGCAACGGCGTGCGGGTCACCATCGGCACCCCGGCGGAGAACGACGCGTTCCTGGCCGCCGCCGAGGCCGCGCTGGCCTGACCGAAGCGCGTCCGGGGTCGGTCCGTCAACCCCCTACGGACCGACCCCGGACGGTCAACCGACCGGCACGGGCTGCCGCATCCGGCGCCGGTACGTGTAGAGGCCGAAGAGCAGCAGGATCACCAGTGATCCGGCTGTCCCGGAGGTGAGCACCAGGCGGGAACGGTCGGCCCTGGTCGCCGCCGCCGGGGCCCGGCCGAAGCTGATCTCGCCGGTGGCGGTGCGTTTCGTCCATCCGCTGGCGAGCGCGAGTCGGGCCTGCCAGGGGCCGTCGGGCAGCCGGCGGTCCAGCGTGACCCGGATCGTGGTTCGGCCGTCGAGCGGGAGCGTGGTCGCCTCGGCCCGCACCGGTCCCACCGACAGCCCGCCGGGTCCGTCGGTGAGCCACAGGTCGCCGGTGAGGTCGAGGGCGCGCCGGCCGGTGTTGTGCACCTCGCCGGTCACCACCGGGGTGCCGTCCGGGTCGCGAGCGCCGGTGAGCGGCGCCACCTCGAACCCGGAGGGCGGTTCGCCGCCCGGTCCCACCGACAGGTAGACGCGGATCCCGGCGCGCGCGATCTGCTTCACCATCCGTCCGTCGCCGCCGGCCGTCCCCGCCCGGTCAGCACCCCGCCGACGAAGCCGGTGCCGAGGTTGACGGAGGCGGGCACGGTGATGTCGACGCCCACGGTCAGGGCGAGCCGCGCCGTTCGGGGCGGCGCCGCCTCGGCGGGCACGGAGAAACCGGACGCGGCCCACACCAGGCCGACGGAAGCAGCTAGCCAACGCACGCGGGAAATATAGTGCCTTATGACCGATTTGTCGACTCAGGTGGCCGCGAGCAGCACCGGCTCGGCCATCAGGAACCAGCCCTGGTCGTCGTCCTCCGGGCGGGCCCGCTCCCGTAACCGCTCCACCGCGACGTAGCCGTCCACCGCGTGGGCCAGACCCGGCAGCCAACCGATGCCGTCCCGCCCGACGTCCAGCACGAACTCCGACCGGGTCGCCCCGGTGAGCGGGTCGAGCGTGACCAGTTCCCGCCGGTCCGTCAGCAGGTGCACCCGCCCCGGCTCGACCGCGAGCACCCGGGCCGGGTGGATGTCCGCCCGGCGCCACAGCTCCTCCCCGGTGCGCGGGGACCGCCCGGTCACCATGCCGCCGGACGTGTCCACCACCCGCTCGCCGTCCAGCGCCGACTCCGGGCCGTCCAGACCGGGCGCGGCCGTCGGCTCGCCCGGATCGGTCACCAGCCAGCCCCGACCGCCCCGGCCGTCCGACCCGGCGGTACGCAGACCCCGGCAGCCGGAGTGCCCGTCGCGGCAGCCGACCGGCGTGACCACCAGGTCGTCCGGCGCGTCCGGTGGCCGCCAGCGGGTGCGTACCGCGCCGGTCGCCGCGTCCCGTAGCTCGACCGCGGCCGGCCCGGCGCAGCGGTCCATCCCGACCAGTTCCCCGCTCGCGGTGCTGCCCACATCGACCCGGCACCCCGGGTCGACGTCGGCGTGCCAGAGTCGGCGGCCGTCGGCAAGGGCGTACCCGCCGACCGCGCCCGGACCGGCCGCGAGCAGCACGTCGAGACCGTCCGCGGTACGCGCGGCGTGCAGGCCGGCCGGTGCCCAGACCACGGTGGCGAACGTGCGGCGGGGCTTCGGCACCGGCCCCGGCGCGGGACCGTCGGCACGCCAGGCCACCCGGCCGGTACGCGCGTCCAGCGCCACCAGCTTCCCGTCGGACCAGCGGCTGACCACCGTGGTGCCCTCGGCGAGCACCCCGACGAGCTTCGCCGGCCAGCGCCGGTAGGACCAGAACGGGGTGACCCGGTGCCGGTCGGTGACCGGCTGGTCCGCGTACACCTGGCGGGTGCCGGCGTAGACGCGGAGCCGGCCGTCCACGACCAGCGGCGCCACCGGCAGCCGCCCGATCACCCCGGCGGTCGGCGCGGGCGCCTCCGGATAGGGGGCGCGGGCGACGGTCTCGACCTCGGCCGGCGCCAGCACCCGGACGACCACGGCGACCGACGCCGCGACGGCCAGCACCGCCACCAGCGCCACCACGGCCCGCCGCCTGCCGGACTTCGCCATCCGCCACCTCCGCCCCGGCACCCTACCGGCCAGGGCTGAACCTCGACCCCTGCGCCGGGTCCGTCACACACCAGCGGGGACGCCCGACGGACGGGGGCGTGAAGGAAGATCGGTTCAGGCGGCCTCGGCGGAGCGGGTGGGGCCGGCGGCCAGGGCCAGGTCGGCCAGGTCACGCCGGAGCGCGCCCTCCACCGCCCGGGCGGCCAGGCCGCCGAGGATCAGGGCCAGCACCCGCCCGTACGGCCGGGTCGGCACCGCCTCCTGCCGGACGGTCACCTCGGTGCAGCCACGCCGCCGCCGCTCGACAGTCCGCAGCGTCCAGGTGATCAGGTAGTCGACGCCGGAGCCGCGTGAGCCGAGCACCAGCCGGCGCGGTGCGGTCGCCTCGACCACCTCGAACTCCTCCGGTTCGGCACCGCCGTCCGGCCGGACCCGCGTCTCCCGCCAGGCCGTGCCGGGGGAGAACCCGCCGCCGGTGAGCACCTCGACGGCGCCCACCGCGGAGAGCCAGTCGGCGCGGGCCGGGAGATCGGTGAGCAGGCGCCACAGATCGGCGTCCTGCGCTTCGATGAAAGCGGAAACGGTCACCGTCGACATGGCACCTCCCGTGTCGTCCACGGTACGGGCCGTCACCGCTCCGGGGGAGCCCCGGAGTGACATTTCCACCACCGGCGCCCCGCGGCGGGGCGCCGGGGTCGGCAGGTTACGTCAACCGCGGAAGGCGTCGCCGCGCAGCGCCGTGACGAACGCGGTCCACCCCGGCGGGCTCACCGCGAGCGCGGGACCGTCCTGGTCCTTCGAGTCGCGTACGCCCACCACGCCGTGCGAGGTGACCACGTTGGTGGCCACCTCGACGCAGAGGCCCTGATCGTTGGAGCGGCTGCTGGTGCGCCAGACGGCGCCGGTCAACTCGGTCATGCTCGGTCCTTCCTGTGTTCACTCCTCGCTGCGCCCCCGGACCGGCACCGCCCGGGACGCACGCGACCCGCGTCGATCAACGCACGACGAAACGGCCCCGGTCGCACAGCGGGTGCGATCGGGGCCGTCGATGCGGAAGGCGGACGTCAGCGCGCCGGGAGGACCGTCCCGGTGACCTCGCCGAGCGCGATGGTGGTGCCGTCCGGACCGGGCGCGGTGGCGGTGATGGTCACCGTGTCGCCGTCCTCCAGGAAGGTCCGTCGGCTGCCGTCGGCGAACTTCACCGGCTCCGCGCCGCCCCAGGTGAGTTCCAGGAACGAGCCGACCTGGCCACGTTCCGGGCCGGAGACGGTGCCGGAGGCGTAGAGGTCGCCGGTGCGCAGCGACGCCCCGTTGACGGTGAGGTGGGCGAGCTGCTGGGCCGGGGTCCAGTACATGGTGGCGAACGGCGGCTCGGCCACCCGTTCGCCGTTCCACTCCACCGCCAGGGTCAGGTCCAGCCCGAGGTGCGGGGTGTCGCGGAGGTAGTCCTGCACCGGGGGGTCCTGGTCGGGCGCGGGCACGAACGCGTCGGCGAGCGCCTCCAGCGGCGTGACCCAGCCCGAGACGGAGGTGGCGAACGATTTGCCGAGGAACGGCCCGAGCGGCTGGTATTCCCACGCCTGGATGTCCCGGGCCGACCAGTCGTTGACCAGGACCACGCCGAAGACGTGGTCGGCGAAGTCAGTCGCCGGCACCCGGTCGCCGAGCCGGCTCGGCACGCCGACCACGAAACCGACCTCGGCCTCGATGTCGAGGCGGACCGAGGCGGCGGTGGTGGGGCCCTGCGCGCTGGCCCGCTGCCCGGTGGGACGGACCACCGGCGTGCCGGAGACGACCACCGTCCCGGCCCGGCCGTGGTAGCCGATCGGCACGTGCTTCCAGTTCGGCAGCAGCGGCGGCTGGCCCGGTCGGAAGATCTGCCCGACGTTCCCGGCGTGGTGCTCGGAGGAGTAGAAGTCGACGTAGTCCGCCACCTCGAACGGGAGCAGCAGCTCCACCTCGTCGACCGGCACCAGCAGCGGCTCCACCGCCGGCCGGTGCGCCGGGTCGGTGAGCAGCTCGGCGATCCGTTCCCGGACCGAGGTCCACTGCGGCCGGCCGAGCGCCAGGAAGGCGTTCAGCGTGTGCCGGCCCAGCGCCCCGCCGGCCAGCACCAGGCCGGCCGCCTCCGCGGCGGCCAGGTCGAGCACGCGGTCACCGATCCGAACCCCGATCCGCGGTTCGCGCTCGCCGTGCCGGAACACGCCGTACGGCAGGTTCGTCACCCCGTACGACGACCCCGCCGCGCCAGGAACCCAACTCATGAGTCGAAGCCTCCGTTCACCAGCCCCAGCCGGATCAGATCGGTAAGTGGTTCGGCGATGCTGCACGAGCCGTAGCCGACCCAGAGCGGGCGGTCGGCCTCACGCCGGGCCCGGGCCGACTCGACCACGCGCAGCGGGTCGGTGGCGGTCAGCAGCTCGGCCACGCCGTCGACCTCGGCGCCCTCGTCGGCGGCCAGGGTGGCGGCGAGCACGTTGACGAAGCCGTGGTGGGTGAAGCCGGTCTCCGGGTCGCGGTGCCGGATCGCGTGGTGCAGCCCGGCGGTGAGCTTGAACGGCAGGTCCCGGTCGCGGCAGGCGCAGATCACCGCGGCCAGTTCGGCCGGGGTCGGGAACAGCTCGGCGGCCAGCCCGCCGGTGCGGAACTTGGCCGCCACCGGCAGCCCGTCGGCGCGCGAGCGCGCGAGCGTGTCCAGTGCGCCCATCAGCCCGAAGGTCAGCGGGACCTCCGCGTAGACGGCGATGCCGTCGAGCCGGCCGGCGAGCGCCACCAGCTCGGTCAGGCCCGGCTGCGGGTCCTCGCCCCGCTTGGCGACCGGCGCCTCCACCTGCCGGGCGGTCACCCCGTCGGGGGTGAGCGCGGCCAGCGCGGCGGGGAGCTGGTCCAGGCCGGTGTCGCCGATCAGCCCGATGACGAGGCCCGGGTCCGCCAGGCCGTGCAGCGCGCCCTGGACGATCTCCGAGGCGGGTAGCAGCAGCGGGCCGACCAGGCCGGCGTACCAGGCGGCGCGGTGCGTGCGGTGCGCCGTCACGGCGTCGGGCAGCGCGGCGTTGCCCGGGGGGAAGACCGCGGCGTCGTCCACCAGGCCGGCGAGGAGGCGGGGCACCTGCGTTGACACGAGACAAGAATGTACGGGACGCTACGAGGAACGGACAACTGCGTCCGATTATCGGACGCCACCGGCCGGAGACGGGACATAACGGGAGGCGAAATGCCCTACTACCGCAGCGTGGGCGAGGTGCCCCGCAAGCGCCACACCCAGTTCCGGCAGCCCGACGGCACGCTCTACGCCGAGGAGCTGGTCGGCCAGGAGGGCTTCTCCTCCGACTCGTCGCTGCTCTACCACCGCCACGCGCCGACCGCGATCCTCGCCGCCGAGGAGTTCGCCCCGCCCGCCGTCACCCGGGTGCCGAACCTGCCGCTCAAGCCGCGCCACCTGCGCACCCACAAGCTCGACGGCAGCGGCGCGGACCCGGTGCTCGGCCGGCGCTACCTGCTCGCCAACGACGACGTCCGGATCGCGTACGTGCTGGCCGACCGGCCCTCGCCGCTGTTCCGCGACGCCACCGGCGACCACTGCCTCTACCTGGAATCCGGCTCGATGCGGGTGGAGTCGCCGTTCGGCGTGCTCGACGCGGTGGCCGGCGACTACGTCGTCATCCCCACCTCGACCATCCACCGCCTGGTGCCGACCGGCGACGAACCGACCCGACTGCTCGCCGTCGAGGCGACCGGCCACATCGGCCCGCCCAAGCGCTACCTGTCGGTACGCGGGCAGTTCCTGGAGCACTCGCCCTACTGCGAGCGCGACGTCCGGGGGCCGGACACGCCGCTGCTCGTCGACGGCGAGGAAGTGGAGGTGCTGGTCCGGCACCGGCGCGGGTGGACGAGGTACGTCTACGCGCACCACCCGTTCGACGTGGTCGGCTGGGACGGGCACATGTACCCGTGGGCGTTCTCCATCCACGACTTCGAGCCGATCACCGGGCGGATCCACCAGCCGCCGCCGGTGCACCAGACGTTCCAGGGCCCGAACTTCGTGATCTGCTCGTTCGTGCCGCGCAAGGTGGACTACCACCCGGCCGCCATCCCGGTGCCGTACAACCACCACAACGTCGACTCCGACGAGATGCTGTTCTACACCGGCGGCAACTACGAGGCCCGGCGCGGCTCCGGCATCGAGCAGGGCTCGATCTCGCTGCACCCGTCCGGCTTCACCCACGGCCCCCAGCCGGGCGCCGCCGAGCGGTCGATCGGGGCGGACTTCTTCGACGAACTGGCGGTCATGGTGGACACGTTCCGCCCGCTGGACCTCTGCGACGCGGGCACCGCCTGCGAGGACGACGGCTACGCCTGGACCTGGGCGCGCAAGCCCTGACGTACGCCGAACGGGGGCCGCGCGGACGCGGCCCCCGGCGGGATGTCGGTGGTCAGAACGTCGAGGCGTCGATGACGAACCGGTAGCGCACGTCCGAGGCGAGCACCCGCTCGTACGCCTCGTTGATCTTGTCGGCCGGAATGACCTCGATCTCCGCGCCCAGCCCGTGCTCGGCGCAGAAGTCGAGCATCTCCTGCGTCTCGGCGATGCCGCCGATCATCGAGCCGGCGACCGACCGCCGGGCCGGGATCAGCGAGAACGCGCGCAGCGACAGCGGGTCCTCCGGCGCGCCCACGTTCACCAGCGTGCCGTCCACGGCCAGCAGCCCCAGGTAGGCGTCCAGGTCGACGGACGCGCTGACCGTGTTGACGATCAGGTCGAACGAACCCGCCAGGTCGGTGAACGTCGCCTCGTCCGAGGTGGCGAAGTAGTGGTCGGCGCCCAGCCGCAGCCCGTCCTCGCGCTTCTTCAGCGACTGGGACAGCACTGTCACCTCGGCGCCCATGGCGTGGGCCAGCTTCACGGCCATGTGGCCGAGGCCGCCCATCCCGACCACCGCCACCTTCCGGCCCGGGCCGGCGTTCCAGTGCCGCAATGGCGAATAGGTGGTGATGCCGGCGCAGAGCAGCGGCGCGGCGGCGTCCAGCTCGATGCCGTCCGGGATCCGCAGCACGAAGCCCTCGGTCACCACGATCGCCTGCGAGTAGCCGCCCTGGGTCGGCTTGCCGTCCCGGCCGACCGCCCCGTACGTGCCGATGTTGCCCTTGAGGCAGTACTGCTCCAGACCCTTGCGGCAGTTGTCGCACTCCCGGCAGGAGTCGACCATGCAGCCGACGCCGACCCGGTCGCCGACGGCGAACTTCGTCACCGCGGAGCCGACCTCCCGCACCACGCCGGCGATCTCGTGACCGACGACGATCGGGTAGTCGGTCGGGCCCCACTCGCTGCGCGCGGTGTGGATGTCGGAGTGGCAGATGCCGGCGAACTTGATGTCGATGAGAACGTCGTCCGGCAGGAGGTCACGCCGCTCGACGGTGGTCGGCGTGAGCGGGTCGGTCGCGGACGTGGCCGCGTAGGCGTTGACGGTGAGCATCCGAATGTCCTACCCCCGGCGGAACACGGTGAACCCGGCGACCCCGGTGGCGGTGATCGCACCCACCAGCGGCCACGGGCCGCCCACCAGGGCGTACACGGCCAGCAGCAGCGGCGCCGCGGCCACCGCGTAGACGGCCGGGGACAGGCCGCGCGACATCGCGTCCCGCACCCCGGGCAACCGGGACGCGGGCCGGCCCGCCAGCAGCCCGACCCCGGCCGCCGCCAGCACGGCGAGCAGCCGGGACGCGCCCGGCGCGGCCGGGGCCAGCGCGGCGACCAGCACGGTGAGCACCAGCGACCAGCCGGCGGCGGACAGCACCAGCCGGCGCAGGCCGGCGTCGGCGCTCCGCACCGGATCGGGCCCGGTCGGGGCGATGTCCGCCGCCTCGGTCAGGTGCTCCAGCGTCACCGCGTAGCGGCGTCGCTCCAGCCGCGCCACGCCCGGGTCCCGCCCCGCCCCGGCCAACTCCGGGTCCAGCCGCAACGCCTCGCGGTAGGCCCGCTCCGCCAGGTCGAACAGCTCCAGCCGCACCGAGACCAGGCCGAGCACGAGATGCGCCTCCGGCTCGTCCGGGGCCAGCTCGACCCCCCGCCAGGCCGCGTCCAGCGCCGGCTGCCCGTTGCGCGCGGCGGAGAGGATCCCGGCGGCGCTGCGCTGCGCGTACGCGTCGGCGGGGCCGAGCGCCAGGATCTCCTCGGCGGTGCCGGCGGCGGCCCCCCAACGTTCCAGGTCGAGCAGCGCGAGCCCGCGCACCACGAGTGCCGGCACGGTGCCCGGAGCGGCGGCGACGGCCGCCTCGGCCGCGGTGAGCGCCTCGGCGGGACGACCGGCGGCGAGCTGCATCCGGGCCAGCATCGTCAGCGCCTCGACGTGCGCGGGCTCCACGGCGATCAACGCGGCCAGCTCACCGATCCCCTCGTCGTAGCGGCCCAACTCGGCGAGCAGGTGGGCCCGCTGGAGGAAACCGTCGGCGGCGGACTGGTCTTCGGCGGCGTCACTCGGCATCCCGGCGAGCGTAGCCGCCCGACTCACCCGCGCCCACGGTCAGGTGCCGCGGCAGGACGCCCCGGCCCGGCCGCCGCGTCAGTGCGCCGGAGCCTCGTAGACGAGCGCCACCGCGATCCCGGCCAGCCCTTCGCCGCGCCCGGTGAAGCCGAGGCCGTCGGTGGTTGCCGCGGACACGGTGACCGGGGCGCCGACCGCCTCGGAGAGCACTCGCTGCGCCTCGTCCCGGCGCGGCCCGATCTTGGGCCGGTTGCCCACCACCTGCACGGACACGTTGCCGATCGCGAAGCCGGCCGCTCGCACCCGGCGGGCCGATTCGGTCAACAGCGCCACCCCGGCGGCACCGGCCCACTCGGGCTCGCCCACCCCGAAGTTCGCGCCCAGGTCACCGAGGCCGGCGGCGGAGAGCAGCGCGTTGCAGGCGGCGTGCGCCACCACGTCGGCGTCCGAGTGCCCGGCCAGGCCGTCCTGGTCGGGCCAGTGCAGCCCGGCGACCCAGCAGGGCCGGCCGGCCGCGAACGCGTGCACGTCGGTGCCGACAGCCACCCGAGGAACGATCATGACCAGAGGGTACGCGCGACGGACCGTCAGGCGCCGGTGGTCAGGAGGTGTTCGGCCAGGGCCAGGTCGAACGGGCGGGTGATCTTCAAGGCCAGCTCGGAGCCGGGTACGCAGAACACCGCGACGCCCTGCTTCTCCACCAGGCCGGCATCGTCGGTGAGCGGGTTCCCGGCCGCCCGGTGCGCGGCGGTCAGCACCGGCCGGCGGAAGCCCTGGGGCGTCTGCACCGCCCGCAACACGGCCCGGTCGACAGTGCCGAGCACCCGCTCGGCCGCGTCGACCTCCTTGATCGTGTCGACCACCGGCAGCACCGGGATCACCGCGTCGTGCCCGCTGCGCACCGCTGCGGCCACCGACTCGACCAGGTCGGGCGGGGTGAGCGCCCGGGCGGCGTCGTGCACCAGGACGATGTCCGGCCCGGCGGGCACCGCCGCGAGGGCCGCCGCCACGGACGCCTGGCGTTCGGCACCGCCCGGCACCACTGTCACCGGCGCCACCGGCGCGAGCAGCGCCCGCACCGATTCGACGTCGGCGGCCGGCGCGGCCACCACGATCGTGTGCACCGAGGGCGCGGCAGCGATCCGCCGGACGGCGTGCACCAGCAGTGGCTCGCCGGCCAGCGGTCGCAGCGCCTTGGGGGCGCCCGGCCCGAGGCGTACGCCGGCACCGGCCGCGGGAACGAGGACCGCGACGTCACCGCGCGGATTGAGCTGCGCGGTCACGTCGCGGTCCTCGGTTTTCGTTCGCTGTGGTGCGGGTAGAGGCAGGAGTGCGGATCAGGCCTCGGTCAGCACCTTGTCGAGCAGCGTCTCCGCCTCGTCCTTGGTGCTCTTCTCGGCCAGCGCAACCTCGCCCACGAGGATGTCGCGGGCCTTGGCGAGCATGCGCTTCTCACCCGCCGACAGGCCCCGCTCCCGCTCCCGGCGCCACAGGTCGCGGACGACCTCGGCCACCTTCAGCGGATTACCGGAGGCCAGCTTCTCCAGATTCGCCTTGTAACGCCGCGACCAGTTGGTCGGCTCCTCGGTGTGCGGTGCACGGAGCACGTCGAAGACCTTGCCGAGGCCCTCTTCGCCGACCACCTCGCGCACACCCACGATCTCGGCGTTCTCGGCGGGCACCCGGACCGTCAGGTCACCCTGCGCGACCCTCAGGACGAGGTATTCCCTGGGCTCGCCCTTGATGACCCGAGTCTCGATTGCCTCGATGAGTGCGGCCCCGTGGTGGGGGTAAACAACGGTCTCGCCGACACTGAAAACCATAGGTTCGAAACCCCTTTCGCTGTGTCTAGGGTAACACGCTCAGGCACCGATGTCTCACCGCTGTCCTGACCGTTGGCGCAGCTCAGGGGCCCTGTGAGAGGTATTTCTTCGGCTTGACAGGAGGCCAAGTCGATGTTTCCGACACGCTCCGTGACTGTCACATGACAACCGGGTGCGGCCGGTCGGAGCGTTGAAGATCTAGGGCAATGCGCTCCTTCCATGGTAGCTCCGCAACTCCATCCGCGCCCAGGTGTGGCGGTACGGCTCCCGGTGCGGGACGCTGGTGGTGGACGCGACGTCCGCTCACCGAGACGTTCTGGGGGTCCGATGGGCGTGCCTGACGCTGACGGCCAGGGGCCGCCGGACGGGCTTCCCGGGCTGCCCCCGGAATGGGGCCGGGTGGTCGTCCCGGACGACGCCTCGGCGCTCGCCGAGGAGGCCCGGCAGGTGCGCCGGGAGCTGCGCCAAGCCCCCCGGCACACGCACCGGCCGATCCGGCTCCGGCTCGGCCTCGCCCTGCTGGTGCTGCTGGTGTCGGTGCTGGTCACGCTCGCCGGGCTGGCCGCCGTCACCTGGCCCCGGCCCAACCGCTCCGGCGGCGCGCCGACCGTGCTGCCCCGGGTCACCACGGCCGCGCCGTCGGCGCTCGGTCCGCTGCCCGCGCTGGACCTGGTCGGCGCCGACGACACCCCGGTGCCGCTGCGCAGCCTGCTGCCCGCCATGATCATCCTGGTCGACGCCTGCGCCTGCGTCGACGAGGTCGGCACCGCGGCGGCCACCGCCCCCGCCGGAGTCACAGTGGTCACCGTGACCGAGGGCCGCCACGCCGGGCCGACCACCGCCGCCGGCGTACGCCCGCTCGGCGACCCGGCCGGCGGGCTGCGCTCCTATCTGCACCTCGCGGCCCGACCGGACACCGCCGTCGCGCTGCTGGTCGACCGGCAGGGCACGCTGGTGCGGGTGGTGCCGGAACTCGGCCCCGCCGCCGATTACCGGGACGACCTGGCCCGCCTGCCCGGCTGACCCGGGCTCAATAGAGAGCCACCAGACGGGCATCCAGCTCGGCCTCGCCCCGCAGTGGGGCGAACCGCACCCACACCGGCGCGCCGGTGCCCTCCAGCAACGGGACGTCCAGCAGTCCGCCGCAGTTCAGCACCCGCTCCACGTCGTCGCCGCCGGTCCCGGTCACCCGCACCACGACCGCGCCGTCACCGGAGCAGCGCGCCGACAGCCGATACGTGTCACCCGACGAGGGGTTGGCCTGCCGGACCACCGGCCGTTCGCCCGGCGTCAGCCGGGACGTCTCCCGCCACACCACGTGCGACACCTCGAGTTGCCGCGTCGACCCGTCCGGACCGACGCGGACCACCATCGAGCTGTCCGGTCGGGAGATCACCTCGCCGGTGCCGGGGTCGACCACGAGCGGAGCCAGGTCGGTCGGTGGGGCCTGCCCGACCGGCCCCTCGACCGTCACCCGGGACCGGACGAGATCGTCGGTCGTCGGCCCCGCGGTGGAGCCGAGCCAGGGCTCGCTCGACCGCCACCACCACCCGCCGAGCGTCAACGCCAACACGGTGAGGCCGACCAGCGTCGCCGACCGGATCCGCTCCTCGGAGGCCATGCCCGTCAGGGTATCGGCAGGTCGGTCAACCCGCGCGCTCCAGCAGCGCCGCGTAGAGCGTCAAGCCCGGCCCGAACCCGAGCATCACCACCCGACCCGGCGGCGACGGCGTACGGGCCAACCGGTCCAGGATCAGCAGCACCGTCGGCGACGAGCAGTTGCCGTGCTCCGCCAGCGTCTCCCGGGACGCCGCCAACGCCGTCGGCGGCAGGGCCAGCTCACGCTCCACCACGTTCAGGATGCGCGGGCCGCCCGGATGCACCGCCCAGCCGTCCACCCCGGACCGGTCGCACCCGTGCCGGGCCAGCAGACCGTCCGCCAGGTCACCGACGAACCGGGAGAGCACCTTCGGCACCTTCGGCGACAGTCCCATCCGGAAGCCGGTGTCGGTGACGTCCCAGGTCATGTGGTCGGCCGTGGAGGTGTCGGTGACGGAGACGACCTCGCGCACCGCGTACCCCCGACCGCCGGGCACGACCACGGCGGCGACCGCGGCGTCCGAGAAGAGCGCGTGCGAGACGATCTGCTGGGTGTCCACCCGGGCGCCCGCCGGCTGGATGTGCAGGCTGGTCAGCTCCGCGCAGAGCAGCAGGGCCGGCCGCCCCCGGGCGGTGACGAAGTCGCTCGCCGCGCCCAGCCCGGGCAGAGCCGCATAGCAGCCCATGTGGCCGACGAACATGCGCTGGGTGTCCGGGGCCATGCCGAGATCCCGGGCGAGCAGGATGTCCAGGCCCGGAGTCGCGTAGCCGGTGCAGGAACAGACCACGAACAGGCCGATGTCGGAGGCGTCCAGGCCGGCGGCGGTGAGCGCGCGACCCACCGCCTCCTTGCCCAGGGGCAGCGCCTCCACCTGGTAGCGGCGCATCCGGCGCTCGGTCGGCCACTCCGAGACGTCCTCCAGCAACGGATTCACCGCCGCCTGCCGGCGGGTCACCCCGGAGTTGGCGAAGATCTTCTCGGCCAGCGCCCGGGTGGTGCCCGAGAAGTGCTTCTCGAAGAAACCCGTCCACAGCTCGTCCTGCGCGGCGCCCGGCGGTTGCGCCATGCCCAGACCCGCGATCACCGGTATAGCCACGTGCCCACCTCTCCCGTCGGTCACTTCTTCCGGCCCCGCGGAACCGGCTCACTCACCAACGAGGGACCGTGCCGTCCCGGTCCGGGTCGCCGCCGAGCGCGGCGATGCCCAGCCAGTCGGCGCACACGTCGGAGGTGGCCGGATGCAACGAGCCGCACCGGGCGTCCCGGTAGAGCCGCTCCAGCGGATGACCCCGGCGGGTGGCCGAGGTGCCGGCGGCCTCCAACATGGACGCCGCCACCTCCGCGGCCGTGGTGCCGGCGAGCAGCTTGGCCCGCCACACCCAGCGGTTCGTCTCGGCGGAACCGGGCTCCTCGTCGACCCGGCGGGCCGCCTCCGCGACCACCAGCTCGGCCGCGGCGGTGGCCGCGTCGGCCCGCCCCAGCCGGGCCCGCACCGCCGGCAACCCGGCCAGGTTCCGGGCGTTCAGGTGCTCGGCCGCCGCGTCGATCGCGGCCCGGGCCACCCCGACGTAGACGGCGGCGTAGCTGGCGACCAGCCAGTGCGGCATGAGCTGGGCCACCACCAACGCCAGCCCCTCCACGCCACCGAGCAGCCGGTCGGCCGGGACGGTCACGTCCAGGTGCAGGTCGTGCGAGGAGGTGGCACGCATGCCGAGCGAATCCCAGGTCGGCTCGACCGTGATCCCCGCCCCGGCCGGGACCAGGAACTGGGAGACCACTGACTGGTCGGCGGCGCTGCGCGCGGCCACCAGGTAGCCGTCCGGGTGGCCGGCGCCGGAGCAGAACGTCTTGCTGCCCTTGATGTGCCAGCCGCCGTCGACCGGCTGGTAGACGGTGCTGAGCTGGGACAGCCGGGCGCCGGCGCCGCGCTCGCTCATCGCCACCGCGTACCACGCGCCGTCGGCCGCGGCGCGCAGCAGTCGGTCCCGGGCGGCCAGCGCCTCCTCCGGCACGCCGAGCGCCTCGGCGAGTTCCTCGGTGACCGCGCCCAACGCCCCGGTCACCGAGGCGTGCATGTTGAACACCAGCGCGGTCGCGCCGTTGCCCCGGGCCAGTTCGGTCGCCACGGCGGCGTACTCGGCGAACGTCGCGCCCGACCCGCCCAGCTCGCGCGGGACCATCAGCCCGAACAGGCCGGCCGCACGCAGGTCGGCGAAGTCGTCGACGGGGAACGAGCCGTCGCGGTCGTGCCCGGCCGCGCGGGCGGCCAGTCGCGGCGCCAACCGGCGGGCCGCCTCCAGCGCGTGCACAGTCATGTCGCCCCCTTCTCGACGTCCCTTACCCCGGGTGGTCCCGGCTACCCGCCCCGAAGTCCACTGCCCTGATAGAGGACCGCGGTCGACCGGGTCGGCACGATGCGCGGCTCCGTCCGGGCCGGACGGTCGCCACCGCGCCACCGGCGCAGCAACCAGGCCAGCGTGCCGCCCAGCTCCGGCCGGACCCCACTCAGGCGCAACGCCACGCCGTGCCGGGCGCACTCGGCCACCAACGCCCGGGCGTCCACGAACAGCCGGTGGTCGTGGATGCCGCGCGGCACCGTGGGCAGCCGTTCGCCCAGCTCCACCGCGATCAGCCGGGCCAGCAGCGTGTCGTTGAGGGTGTCCAGCACCAGCAGGCCGCCCGGCCGCAGCAACCGGCACGCCTCCGCCACCGCCCGGCGCCAGTCCGGCACGTGCTCCAGCAGCTCGCCGGCGGAGACCACCGCGGCACAGCCGTCGGCCAGCGGCACCGCCGTCGCGTCACCCTGGAGCACCGTCACGCCGTGCGCGGCGGCCTGGTCCAGGGCGGACCGGGTCAGGTCCACCCCGACGTGCCGGTAGCCCTTGCCGGCCAGGTGCGGCGCCAACAGCCCGGCGCCGCAGCCGAGGTCGACCAGCAGGTCGTCCCGGGTGGACGCCGGCGGCACCAGGGCCGCCCGGGCCCGGGCCAGCCAGTGCAGCATCGCGAAGGCACCGTCCGGCCGCCACCACTCCCCGGCCAGTTCGTCGTACTGCCGGGGGTCGTTCGGGGGCAGCACCCGGCGCGGACCGGCCACCGGGGACGCTTCTGGCATGGACCGAGCGTGGCACGACTGGGCGGTAACGACCAGACTTCCCTTATGTCGACGCGGGTGTTAGGGCTGGTCAGGGCGAGCCATCCGGAGCCGGCCGCGGCGGTCGTCGTGGTCGCCGCCCTGCTCGCGGCCGGCGTCGGGCACACCGCCGGCGGCGTCGTGACGGTGGCGCTGACGGTGCTCGCCAGCCAACTCGCCGTCGGCTGGAGCAACGACCTGATCGACGCGGACCGGGACGCCGCGGTGGGGCGTACCGACAAGCCGGTGACCACCGGCGCGGTCGACCGGCGGACGCTCGCCCGGGCCACCGCGGTCGCCGCCCTGGCCACCCCGCTGCTGGCGCTGGCCGCCGGTGCAGCCGCGGCGGCCTGCGCCACCCTGGGGCTGGTCTCCGCGCTGCTCTACAACAAGCCGCTGAAGTCGACGCCGGTGTCGGTGCTGCCGTACGCGGTCTCGTTCGGCGCGCTGCCCGCCTTCGTGGTGCTGGCCCGGCCCGGCTCGCCCGTTCCGCCGGTCTGGCTGGTGGCCGCCGCCGCGCTGCTCGGCGCCGGGGCACACTTCGCCAACGTCCTGCCGGACCTGGCCGACGACGCCCGCACCGGGGTACGCGGACTGCCGCACCGGCTGGGTCCGGCCGGCAGCCGGCTGGCCGCCGCCGGGTTGCTGCTCGCGGCCACCGTCGCCCTGGTCTTCGGTCCGCCCGGGCCGCCGTCGTGGACCGGCCTGTCGGCGGTCGGCGCCGCCGTCGCGGTGCCGGCCCTCGGTTGGTACGCCGGACGCGCCACCGCCCGGGCCGGTGGCCGTCCGACGACCGCGTTCCGGGCGGTGCTGGTGGTGGCGCTCATCGACGTGGCGCTGCTGGTGGCGAACGGCCGGGTGGTCTGAGAAGTCCCCGCCGAGGTGGCATTGCCGGGTCCGCGTGCGGGCCTCGATCAGCTCCAACTACCCTGGAGCGCGGTCTGCGCGGGTATGGCCACCCCGTGCCCGGCGGTCGACCGGGCGGGGATCGTGACGAGGAGGACCGACGTGACGCGCTCGATCAGGGGTTCCCGGGGGCCGGCCCTGCTGCTGGCCGGCGCGGCGGCGGCGAGCCTGCTGCTGGCCGGGTGCGGTGCCGGGCAGGTGGCCGAGACCGCCAACAAGATCCCGTCGGTTCAGGGCGTCAACGTCGCGACCTCGGACAACCTCTACCTGGTGCGGGGCCTCTACGTGCAGTTTCCCGGGCCGGCGGGTTACCAGGCGGGCGCGGACGCGCCGCTCAACGCCGTGATCTACAACGACAGCAGGACGCCGGTGACGGTGACCGTCACCACGGACAGCGCGCGCGAGATCGTGCTCACCGGCGGCGCCGGGTCCAGCGGCGGGGCCACCCCGACCGGCTCGCCGACCGAGCCGGCCTCGGCCTCGCCCACCGCCGCCGACCCGAGCGCCTCGCCCAGCCAGTCGCTGGAGGTGACCGGTTCGCCGTCGCCGAGCGACTCCGCCTCGGCCAGCCCGTCGCCGTCGGAGAGCGAGGCCGCGCCCGCCGGCCAGCCCGCCCGCATCGAGATCCCGGCGCTCGGCTACACCCAGTTGATCAGCGGCGGCCCGCAGTTCCTCCAGCTCGTCGGCCTGAACCAGGATCTGCTGGCCGGCCAGCAGGTCAAGCTGACCTTCGACTTCGGCAACGGCAAGGTGATCTCCACGCCGGCGCCGATCGGCGTCCCGCTCACCCCGCTGGCGCCGCCGTCGCCGATCGTCGACCCGCGCGAGCACACCGCCGAAGAGGGCGGCGTCGAGGGCGGCAGCCACGGCTGACGCCGCACCGATCCGATCGACACCGCCGCCGTGGCCTGCGCCACACCGGCGGTGTCGTCGTTTCCGCGGTGGGCTTTCGTCGTACCGCCCGGTTAGCGTCCGGTGGTGACCACGCCCCGATCGACCTCCGCCCGCGCCGGCCGTGGCCGTGCCACCGCCCGCGAGCCCCGCCCGGCCTACGAGTGCGACGCCTGCGGTCACCAGCCACCGAAGTGGGTGGGCCGGTGTCCCGAGTGCGGCGAGTGGGGCTCGGTGGTCGAGTCGACGGTCACCGGTCCGCTGGTCTCCGGCCGGGTGGTCAGCTCCCGGTTGCCGGCCGAGCCGGCCCGGCCGATCGCCACCATCAGCGCCGCGCCGGCCCGGGCCCGGCCGACCGGCGTGAGCGAGCTCGACCGGGTGCTCGGCGGCGGTCTGGTCCCCGGCGCGGTGGTGCTGCTGGCCGGCGAGCCCGGCGTCGGCAAGTCCACCCTGCTGCTCGACGTGGCCCAGCAGTGGGCCGCCGGCGCGGGGAGCCCGTCGTTGGTGGTCAGCGGCGAGGAGTCGGTCAGTCAGGTCCGGCTGCGCGCCGAGCGGATGGGCGCCCTGCACGACCAGCTCTACCTGGCCGCCGAGAGCGACCTGGCGGCGGTGCTCGGTCACCTCGACGCGGTGAAGCCGGGGCTGCTGGTGCTCGATTCGGTGCAGACCATCTCCACCACCGGCACCGAGGGCGTGCCGGGCGGCGTGACCCAGGTGCGCGCGGTCACCGCCGCCCTGGTCGCGGTCGCCAAGGAGCGTGGCATCGCCACCGTGCTGGTCGGGCACGTCACCAAGGACGGTCAGGTGGCCGGCCCCCGGGTGCTGGAGCACCTGGTCGACGTGGTGCTGCACTTCGAGGGCGACAAGCACTCCTCGCTGCGCATGGTGCGGGGCGTGAAGAACCGGTTCGGCGCGGCCGACGAGGTGGGCTGCTTCGAGATGCACGAGGGCGGCATCAGCAGCCTCGCCGACCCGTCCGGCCTGTTCCTGACCCGCTACTCGGAGCCGGTGCCGGGCACCTGCGTGACGGTGGCCATGGAGGGCCGGCGGGCGCTGGTCACCGAGGTGCAGGCGCTGATCGGGGCGACGGTCGCGGGCTCGCCCCGGCGCACCGTCTCCGGCCTCGACAGCGCCCGCCTCGCCATGGTCCTCGCGGTGTTGCAGCGGCGCACCGAGCGGCTGACGCTGCACGACCGGGAGGTCTTCGCCGCCACCGTCGGCGGCATCCGGGTGGTCGAGCCGGCGGCCGACCTCGCCGTGGCGCTCGCGGTGGCCTCGGGCGGGCTCAACCTGGCGCTCGACCCACACCTGGTCGCCATCGGCGAGGTCGGGCTCACCGGCGAGGTGCGGCGGGTCGGCGCGGTGCCGCGCCGGCTGGCCGAGGCCGCCCGGCTGGGCTTCCGGCTGGCCCTGGTGCCACCGGGTTGCGGCCCCGGCAGCAGCGGCGCCGGCCCGGAAACCATGCGCGTGATCGAGGTCACGGACGTGCGCGCCGCCCTCCAGGCCGCCGCCCGCGCGTCCGCGGAGTGACCGTGCGTGTGCCCGCCCGGGGCGCGAGCGGACGATTCCGGACAGGCCGCGCGGTCCACCGAGGGCCGGGCAGCCCGGCATCGTGACACATCACAGTAACCACGAGAGCACCCACCGCACCGCAGTCCGTAGACTGTGCCCGTGCCGATCGACCGCGATGCCACAAAGCCCGCAACGGCGACGCCGCACGCCCGCACCGGCGCTGTCGGCGGCAGCCCCGCCCGCGCCATCAGCGTCAGTGTGGCCGGGAGCGTCGGCGGGGCCGGTGCGGACCCGCTGCGCGCCAATCTCGCCCTCATGGCGCCGGGCACCGCGCTGCGCGACGGCCTGGAACGGATCCTGCGCGGTCGCACCGGCGCGCTGATCGTGCTCGGCTACGACAAGGTGGTCGAGCAGATCTGCACCGGCGGCTTCCCGATGGACGTGGAGTTCTCCGCCACCCGGGTTCGCGAGCTGTGCAAGATGGACGGCGCGGTGGTGCTCTCCAGCGACGGCACCCGCATCGTCCAGGCCGGCGTGCACCTGATGCCCGACCCGTCCATTCCCACCGAGGAGTCCGGCACCCGGCACCGCACCGCCGAGCGGGTGGCCCGGCAGACCGGCTACCCGGTCATCTCGGTCAGCCAGTCGATGCGGATCATCAGCCTCTACGTCAACGGCCAGCGGCACGTGCTCGACGACTCGGCGGCCATCCTGTCCCGGGCCAACCAGGCCCTGGCGACGCTGGAGCGTTACAAGCTGCGGCTGGACGAGGTCTCCGGCACGCTCTCCGCGCTGGAGATCGAAGACCTGGTGACCGTCCGCGACGCGGTGGCGGTGGTGCAGCGGCTGGAGATGGTCCGCCGGATCGCCGACGAGATCGCCGGCTACGTGGTGGAGCTGGGCACCGACGGCCGCCTGCTGGCCCTTCAGCTCGACGAGCTGATGGCCGGCGTGGACGCCGACCGCACCCTGGTCATTCGCGACTACCTGCCGGTGGGCCGCAAATCGCGCACGCTCGACGAGGCGCTCGTCGAGCTGGACCTGCTCAGCGCCACCGAACTGATCGACCTGGTGTCGGTGGCCAAGGCCATCGGCTACCCGTCCGCCTCCGACGCGCTCGACGCGGCGGTCAGCCCGCGCGGGTTCCGCCTGCTGGCCAAGGTGCCCCGGCTGCCGACGGCCGTGGTCGACCGGCTGGTGGTGCACTTCGGCAGCCTCCAGCGACTGCTCGGCGCGACGGTGGAGGACCTCCAGGCGGTCGAGGGCGTCGGCGACGCCCGCGCCCGTGGCGTCCGCGAGGGCCTGTCGCGGCTCGCCGAGGCGTCCATCCTGGAGCGGTACGTCTGACCGCACCTCAGCCGGTGACGGTCAGCTTCACCGGCTCGCTGATCTTGGTGCCGACCCGGGCGAAGACCTGATAGGTGCCGATCGGGGCGTACGGGCCGGCGGCCAGCCCGCCGTCGCAGCGGCTGGTGTCCCGCCCGTTCCAGCCCAGTTCGTAGGCGCGCTCGAAGTTCGGCGCGAACGACTGGACGTTCGAGCCCCGGTTGGTGCCGCACGTGTCCGACGACCAGACCTTCTCCGCGCCGGCCTTGACGTAGAGCTCCTGCAGGTCGGCGCCGACGTCGCGGCTGCACGTGCGGTCCGAGACGTTCTGGATCTTGAGGCGCAGCGTGACCACGGTGCCCCGCTGGGCGTTGGCCGGGACCGCCACCGGCGTCACCTTGATCTCCGCGTCGGTGCAGGTGCCGTCCGCGGAGACCGGCTCCCCCGACGCGCCGCCGTCACCCGTGCCCGACCCACCGCCGGTGCTCGTGCCGCCGTCCGTGCCCGTGCCACCGCCGGTGCTCGCGCCACCGCCGGTGTCGCCCGAGGCGCCCGGCGTGGGCTCCGGGCCGCCCGACTGGGGCGTCAGCACCGAGCCGGACGGATCCGGGGCCGCGCCGGCGGAGCCACCCGGTGACGGCTCGCCGCCCGGCGCGCCGGCGTCGCGGTCCGGGCCGGTGCAGGAATAGAGCAGGACAATCAGGAAGAGCAGCCCCGCACCGAGCACGACGACACGACGCCGCCAGTAGACAGCGGGGGGCAGGGGGCCGACCGTCAGACGCATGATTCGCCTACCGTAGCCGCGTGGTGCCCGGCGCGCCGGTCCGACGCGCCGGTAACCACGCGCGACGGCCACCCGCGCGTCCACAGTGGATGCACCGGGACCCGGTCAGAGATAGACCTTGCGCCGGTAGACGGCGTGCGCGCCGGCAACCTGATCGAGGAAGAGCAAGCCGGCGCAATGGTCGATCTCGTGCTGGAGCGCACGTGCCTCGAAACCGTCGGTGACCAGCCGTACCGGCTCCCCGCTGCCCGGCAACATCCCCTCCACCACCAGGCGGCTGGCCCGCTTCACGTCACCGGTCAGGTCCGGCACCGACATGCAGCCCTCCCGACCGGCCTTCCACCGGCTCGCCTCGACCACCCGGGCGTTGCACAGCACGAACGTGCCGTGCACCGTCACCGCCTTCGGATGCCCGGTCACGTCCACCGCGAACACCTGCGCGCTCACCCCGACCTGCGGCGCCGCCAGGCCCACGCAGCCCGGCGAGACCCGCATCGTGGCCACCAGGTCGGCGGCCAGCCGCACCACCTCGACCGAGGTCGGGTCGACCTCGGGACCGGGCCGGCTCAACACCGGCTCCGGGGCGGCGACGACCGCACGCACCTCGCCCGGGACGCCCAGCTTCTCCGGCGTCCAACCGCCCAGACCGGCGTAGTCCTGGCCGGTCACAGCAGGTCCGTGTCCGCCGGCCGGAGGCTGACCCCGACGCCCAGCTCCGCCGCGGCGCGGGTGAGCCGGCCGGCCACCTCGTCCGAGCTGCCCGGCGGCAACTCCACCTCGGCGACCACCACGTAGAGCGAGCCGGTCAGCCGGGTGCTCAGGTCGGTCACGTTGCCGCCCGCGTCGGCGAGCACCCGGGTCATCGCCGCCACGATGCCCATCCGGTCGGCGCCGTGCACCGCCAGCACGTACGGCTCGCCGGCCGGCTCGTTGGCGCCGTCCGGGGTGACCGCGCGTACGGTGGCCAGCAGGTGCCCGTCGGCGGCGAGCGGGGCGAAGGCTGCCTCGACGTCGGCGGCGGCCGGACCCACGCAGATCAGGGTCATGGCGAAGTGCCCCCGCAGCCGGGTCATCGTCGAGTCGGTGAGGTTCGCGCCGAGCCCGGCGAGAACCTCCGCGACGTCGGCCACGATGCCCGGCCGGTCCCGGCCGATGACGGTGATCGCGAGCTCGTTCATTCGGACATTCTGCCCCGCCGCCTAAGAAGCCCCGCAGCGGCCCGCCCGGCCCGCCCAACCTGCGGGAAGGCCGCCCGTGACATCATCGGCACCGCCATGACTGAAGCCACCTTCGCCACCCAGGTCAGCCGGTGGTACGAGCGCAATGCCCGAGACCTGCCGTGGCGCAAGCCCGACGTCGGCGCCTGGGCGATCCTGGTCAGTGAGGTCATGCTCCAGCAGACCCCGGTGGTCCGCGTGGTGCCGGCGTGGGAGGCGTGGCTGGCCCGCTGGCCGGAGCCGCGCGCGCTGGCCGAGGACACCCCCGCCGAGGCGATCCGGATGTGGGGCCGGCTCGGCTACCCCCGCCGGGCGGTACGCCTGCGCGAGTGCGCAGTGGCCATCGTGGAGCGGCACGGCGGGGTGGTGCCCGACCGACTGGACCAGTTGCTGGCGCTGCCCGGGGTCGGCACGTACACGGCCCGGGCGGTGGCGGCGTTCGCGTACGGGCAGCGGCATCCGGTGGTCGACACGAACGTGCGGCGGGTGGTGTGCCGCGCCGTCGCCGGCGAGCCCGACGCCGGGCCGACCACCCGGCCCGCCGACCTGGTCGCCACCGAGGAGTTGCTGCCGGTCGACCCGGCGGCGGCGGCCCTGGCCAGCGCGGCGTTCATGGAACTCGGCGCGGTCGTGTGCACCGCGCGCGCGCCACGCTGCGCGGTGTGCCCGGTCGAGTCCGTCTGCGCGTGGCGGGCCTCCGGGCAGGCGGCGCCGGCCGGACCGACCCGCCGTCCGCAGCGCTACGCCGGCACCGACCGGCAGGTACGCGGCCTGCTGCTCGCCGTGCTCCGGGACGCCACCGGACCGGTGCCGCACCAACGCCTGGACCAGGTGTGGCACGACGACGTGCAGCGGGCCCGGGCGTTGGCCGGGCTGGTCACCGACGGGCTGGTGGAACCGGTGGGCCCGGACTCCTTCCGGCTGGCCGGTGACGGCCCACCGGTCCCGGTGCCCTGACCCGCACCCGCATCCGCACCGATCGGTCACCGGGCCGGGGCGTCGCGGGCACGGGAAAGGCGACGGCCCCGGTGGCTTTCGCCGACCGGGGCCGTCGCCCTGGGAACAGTCTCGCCCGACCTTACGCGGCGCTGTCGTCCGCGCCGGTGGCAGCGCCGAGATCCGCCGGGACCGCGTCCGGCACGGCGTCCGGCCGGTCCGCGCCCCGGAAGACGAGCTTGGACTTGTCGATGTTCTCGGGGTCGCCCTCGCAGTCGACCACCACGATCTGACCCGGGGTCAGCTCGTTGAACAGGATCCGCTCGGACAGGTTGTCCTCGATGTCGCGCTGGATCGTGCGACGCAGCGGACGCGCCCCGAGCACCGGGTCGAAGCCCTTCTTCGCCAGGTACTTCTTGGCGTTGTCGGTCAGCTCCAGACCCATGTCCTTGTTGCGCAGCTGGCCCTCGATCCGCTGGATCATGATGTCCACGATCGAGAGGATCTCGTTCTCACGCAGCTGGTGGAAGACGATGGTGTCGTCGATCCGGTTCAGGAACTCGGGCCGGAAGTGCTGCTTGAGCTCGTCGTTGACCTTCTGCTTCATCCGGTCGTAGTTGGACTCGGAGTCCTCCGACTGCTGGAAGCCCAGCGACACCGCCTTGGCCACGTCGCGCGTGCCCAGGTTGGTGGTCAGGATGATGACCGTGTTCTTGAAGTCCACGATCCGGCCCTGGCCGTCGGTGAGACGACCGTCCTCCAGGATCTGCAGGAGCGTGTTGAACACGTCCGGGTGGGCCTTCTCGATCTCGTCGAACAGGACCACCGAGAACGGCCGGCGACGCACCTTCTCGGTCAGCTGCCCGCCCTCGTCGTAGCCGACGTAGCCGGGAGGGGCACCCACCAGCCGCGACACCGTGTAGCGGTCGTGGAACTCCGACATATCCAGCTGGATGAGGGCGTCCTCGCTGCCGAAGAGGAACTCCGCGAGCGCCTTGGACAGCTCGGTCTTACCCACACCGGACGGACCGGCGAAGATGAACGAGCCGGACGGGCGCTTCGGGTCCTTCAGACCGGCCCGGGTCCGCCGGATCGCCTTCGACACCGCCTTGACCGCGTCCTCCTGGCCGATGACGCGCTTGTGCAGCTCGTCCTCCATGCGCAGCAGGCGCGAGGTCTCCTCCTCGGTCAGCTTGTAGACCGGGATGCCGGTCCAGTTGCCGAGCACCTCGGCGATCTGCTCGTCGTCGACCTCGCTGACGACGTCCAGGTCACCGGCCTTCCACTCCTTCTCCCGCTGCGCCTTCTGGCCCAGCAGCTGCTTCTCCTTGTCACGCAGCTGCGCGGCCCGCTCGAAGTCCTGCGCGTCGATCGCGGACTCCTTGTCCCGGCGCACCTGGGCGATCCGCTCGTCGAAGTCGCGCAGGTCCGGCGGCGCGGTCATCCGACGGATCCGCATCCGCGCGCCGGCCTCGTCGATCAGGTCGATCGCCTTGTCCGGCAGGAAGCGGTCGGAGATGTACCGGTCGGCCAGGGTGGCGGCGGCGACGAGGGCGGCGTCGGTGATGCTGACGCGGTGGTGCGCCTCGTAGCGGTCCCGCAGGCCCTTGAGGATCTCGATGGTGTGGGCCAGCGACGGCTCACCCACCTGGATCGGCTGGAAGCGGCGCTCCAGAGCGGCGTCCTTCTCCAGGTGCTTGCGGTATTCGTCGAGCGTGGTGGCGCCGATGGTCTGCAGCTCGCCCCGGGCCAGCATCGGCTTGAGGATGCTCGCCGCGTCGATCGCGCCCTCCGCGGCACCCGCACCCACCAGGGTGTGGATCTCGTCGATGAACAGGATGATGTCGCCGCGGGTGCGGATCTCCTTGAGCACCTTCTTCAGGCGCTCCTCGAAGTCACCGCGATAGCGGGAACCGGCGACCAGGGCGCCGAGGTCGAGCGTGTAGAGCTGCTTGTCCTTCAGCGTCTCGGGCACCTCGCCCTTGATGATCTTCTGGGACAGCCCCTCCACCACGGCGGTCTTGCCGACGCCGGGCTCACCGATCAGCACCGGGTTGTTCTTGGTACGGCGGGACAGCACCTGCATGACCCGCTCGATCTCCTTCTCGCGCCCGATCACCGGGTCGAGCTTGCCCTCCCGGGCGGCCTGGGTCAGGTTCCGGCCGAACTGGTCCAGCACCAGGCTGGTCGACGGCGCGGCCTCACCCGGCGCGGCACCGGCGGCGGCCGGCTCCTTGCCCTGGTAGCCGGAGAGCAACTGGATCACCTGCTGGCGGACCCGGTTGAGGTCAGCGCCCAGCTTGACCAGCACCTGGGCCGCGACGCCCTCACCCTCACGGATCAGACCGAGCAGGATGTGCTCCGTGCCGATGTAGTTGTGGCCGAGCTGCAGTGCCTCGCGCAGCGACAGCTCCAGCACCTTCTTGGCCCGCGGCGTGAACGGGATGTGCCCACTCGGCGCCTGCTGGCCCTGGCCGATGATCTCCTCGACCTGCTGACGCACACCCTCCAGCGAGATGCCGAGGCTCTCCAGGGCCTTCGCCGCCACGCCCTCACCCTCGTGGATCAGGCCCAGCAGGATGTGCTCCGTGCCGATGTAGTTGTGGTTGAGCATCCGGGCCTCTTCTTGGGCCAGGACGACAACCCGTCGCGCTCGGTCGGTGAACCGCTCGAACATGCCCTCGTGCTCCTCACATGCCGTGCGCCTTGATGGTCAGATCTCGGCGGGGCCGGTGCGCGGACGTCCGGGACGGGCGTCCGTGCCTCCTTACTCTATCGCCGCGGACCGCCTCCGCTGAGGTCGTGTGACCCTGCGGATGACCGTTCCGACGTCGTTTCTGCCAACCGTCCACGCTCAGGAGGTGTTCCGGGACCCCCGCCTGTACGCGCAGAGCGAAATTCGACCACCGGCGGAAGGCCCGGTCGAGGGGCTCCGAGCGGGGACCCATGCGCGTCCCACCGCGTCGTCCACAGCCTGTGGACGGAATTTCCACCGCCTGTGGACAACGCCACCCGACGCCGGTTTCTTCCCGCCCGGGGGCACCCACCCGCCGCCCCGGGCATCGAACCGGACACCCGGCGCGGACGGGCCGAAACGCCGGACGCCGGCCCGGAGTCGTCCTCCGGACCGGCGTCGGCCCACCGGTCACACGCGCGTCGCGGTCAGTGCCCCGCCTTCGCGTGGTACTCGTCCACGATCTCCTGCGGGATCCGGCCCCGGTCGGAGATGTCCTTGCCGGCCTTCTTGGCCCACTCGCGGATGGCTCGGTTCTGCTCGCGGTCGGCGGTCGCGCCGCCCCGACCGCGCGCGGCCCGGCCGCCCACGACCACACCACCCCGACCGACCTTCGTGCCGTGCGCGATGTACTGCGCGAATTCGCCGCGCAATTTGTCGGCGTTGGCGGCGGAGAGGTCGATCTCGTACTGCACGCCGTCGAGCGCGAACTTGACAGTCTCGTCAGCGTCCCCGCCGTCCAGGTCATCGACCAGCTTGTGAATGATCTGCTTGGCCACGTCCCACATTCCTTTCGAGCAGGGTTGCGCTCCTGCAATACACGAGCACGATAACCTGCCCGCCGCTTGCCGCGTCAATAGGATGGCGTAACAAGGCGGAGAAGCTCTGCCCGGCCCTACTCGGGCCGGACCAACGGGAAGAGGATGGTTTCCCGAATTCCCAGGCCGGTCAACGCCATCAGGAGCCGGTCGATTCCCATTCCCATACCACCCGCCGGCGGCATTCCGTACTCCATCGCCCGGAGAAAGTCCTCGTCGAGACGCATGGCCTCGTCGTCGCCGCGCGCCGCGAGCTGCGCCTGGGCCACCAGCCGCTCCCGCTGCACGACCGGGTCGACCAGCTCGGAGTACGCCGTGCCCAGCTCGAATCCCAGCACGTAGAGGTCCCACTTCTCGGCCAGGCCCGGCTCGCTGCGGTGCGCCCGGGTCAACGGACTGGTCTCCTCCGGATAGTCACGGACGAACGTGGGCGCCTGCAACGACGGCACCACCAGTTCCTCGAACAACTCCTCGGCCAGCTTGCCCGGCCCCCACTTCGGGTCGACCGCGAGGCCGACCTTGTCCGCGTACTCGACCAGGCGTGACCTTTCGGTGCGGACGGTGACCTTCTCACCGAGCGCTTCCGAAAGAACACCGAACAGCGTCACCGCGCGCCACTCGCCGCCCAGGTCGAACTCACGGCCGTCCGCGTGCGTCACGGTCGTCGAGCCGGCGACCGCGATGGCGGCCTGCTGCACCAGATTCCGGGTCAGCTCGGCCATCGTGTCGTAGTCGCCGTACGCCTCGTAGGTCTCCAGCATCGCGAACTCCGGCGAGTGCGAAGAGTCGATGCCCTCATTACGGAAGTTGCGGTTGATCTCGAAGACCCGGTCGACGCCACCGACGACCGCCCGCTTGAGAAACAGTTCCGGTGCGATTCGCAGATACAGATCGGTGTCGAGTGCATTGCTGTGGGTCACGAATGGGCGGGCCGTCGCGCCACCGTGCAGCAACTGCAACATCGGCGTCTCGACCTCGATGAAGTCCCGCCCGTGCAGGGTGTCGCGCAGGCTGCGCACGGCGGCGGCCCGGGTCCGCACCATCTGCCGGGCCTGCGGGCGGACCACCAGATCCACGTACCGCTGGCGGACCCGGGACTCCTCGCTCAGCGGCTTGTGCGCCACCGGCAGCGGGCGCAGCGCCTTGGCGGTGACCGCCCACTCGTCGGCCAGCACCGACAGCTCACCCCGCCGGCTGGTGATCACCTCGCCGGTCACCCCGACGTGGTCTCCGAGGTCCACCAGGCGCTTCCAGTCCGCCAACCGCTCCGGGCCGACCCGGTCCAACGAGAGCATCGCCTGAAGTTCGGTGCCGTCACCGTCACGCAGGGTAGCGAAGCAGAGCTTGCCGGTGTTGCGGATGAAGATCACCCGACCGGTGACCGCGGCCCGGTCGCCGGTGGCGGTGTCGGTCGGCAGGTCGGCGTAACGCTCGCGGAGCTTGGCGAGAGTGGTGGTCCGCTCGAACCCGACCGGGTACGGCTCGACGCCCTCGGCGAGCATCCGGTCCCGCTTCTCCCGGCGGACCTTCATCTGCTCGGGAAGGTCGTCGGCGGGGTCGGTGGGCAGGGCGTTCTGCTCGGTCACGGCACGCTTCCTCAGGCCTCGGGGACATCGGCGGGGTCAGCCCATGAGCGTACTCAAGCGCCGCGGCGGCTGTTACCGGATAACCTGCCCGCCATGACCGACCCCGTTGCGGCGCTCTCGTTCGGCGCTGCCGCCGCCGCGTACGACCGGTTCCGGCCCCGCTATCCCGAGGCGGCGCTGCGCCGGGCGCTGGCCGGGCTGGCCGCCCCGGCCCGGGTGGTGGACCTCGGCGCCGGCACCGGCATCCTCACCCGTGGCGTGACGGCGCTCGGGCACCACGTCGTACCCGTCGAGCCGGATCCGGGGATGCGGGCGCAACTGGCGCTCGCCACCGGAGGCACGACGGCGCTCGCCGGCAGCGCGGAGTCGGTGCCGCTGCCGGACGGTTCGGCGGACGCGGTGCTGGTCGGGCAGGCCTACCACTGGTTCGACAAGGAGCCGGCGCACGCCGAGATCGCCCGCGTGCTGCGCCCCGGTGGCACCTTCGCGCCGATCTGGAACACCCGGGACAGCGACGTCGAGTGGGTGGCCGAGCTGGAGCGGATCGCCGACCTGCGCGACCACGCCGGCAACCTGGTCGAGAAGGTCACCGGCTTCGGACCGGCGTTCGGCCCGGTGGAGCTGACCGAGTTCGCGCACCGGACCGCGCTCACCCCGGACGAGGTGATCGGCATGCTGCGCACCCGCTCGTTCTGGCTGACCGCCACCGCCGACGAGCAGGCGAGGGTCGACCGGGAACTCCGCGACCTCTTCGCCACCCACCCCGACCTGGTCGGCCGGGAGTCCGTCGAGCTGCCGTACCGGACGCTGGTGTTCACGGCCCGCAAGCGGTGAGCGCCGGCGTTAACAGGGGCCCCTTCCTATACCGGAAGCGTTAACCGGGGGCCCCTCCTTGCACCTCAGGTGTTGCGCTCGTAGACCATCCGCAGGCCGATCAGGGTGATCATCGGCTCGTGGTGGGTGATGGTTCGGCACTCCCCCAGCACCAGCGAGGCCAGTCCGCCGGTGGCGATGACCGCCTGCACCTCGCCCAACTCGTCAGACATCCGCTCGACGATCCGGTCCACCTGGCCGGCGAAGCCGAAATAGAGGCCGGACTGGAGGCACTCGACGGTGTTCTTGCCGATCACCGAACGCGGACGGGTGGCCTCCACCTTGCGCAACTGGGCGGCGCGGGCGGCCAGCGCGTCGAACGAGATCTCGATGCCCGGCGCGAACGCCCCGCCGAGGAACTCGCCCCGGTCGCTGATCACGTCGAAGTTGGTGGTGGTGCCGAAGTCCACCACGATCGACGGCCCGCCGTAGAGCGTGTACGCGGCCAGCGTGTTCACCACCCGGTCCGCGCCCACCTCCTTCGGGTTGTCGATGGCGAGCTGCACGCCGGTGCGGACGCCCGGCTCGACGATCACACTCGGCAGGTCGGCGTAGTAGCGACCCAGCATGGTGCGCAGCGAGCGCAGCGCGGCCGGCACGGTCGAGCAGGCCGCCACCCCGGTGATCTCCACGGCGTCACCGGCCAGCAACCCGCGGAACATCAGGCCCAGCTCGTCCGCGGTGGAACGGGCGTCGGTCTTGATCCGCCAGGAGTGCACCAGCTTGTCGCCGTCGAAGGTCGCCAGCACGGTGTTGGTGTTTCCGATGTCGATGCAGAGCAGCACAGCGGCAGCCTAGACGGTCATTCCTCGCGCAGGTCGAGGGCGATGTCGAGGATCGGCGACGAGTGGGTGAGCGCGCCCACGGAGAGGAAGTCGACGCCGGTCGCCCCGTACTCGGCGGCCACCGGCAGGGTCAGCCCGCCGGTCGCCTCCAACTCCGCCCGGTCGCCCACCACGGCCACCACCTCGCGTAGCTGCGCCGGGGTCATGTTGTCCAGCAGCAGGAATCCCGCCCCGGCCTCGACCGCCTCCACCGCCTCGGCCAGCGTGTCCACCTCCACCTGCACCGGCACGTCCGGAAACGCCGCCCGGACCCGCCGGAACGCCGGCGCGATCCCGCCGGCGGCCAGCTTGTGGTTGTCCTTGATCATGGCGACATCGTGCAGGCCCATCCGCTTGTTGGTGCCGCCACCGGCCCGGACCGCGTACTTCTCCAACGCGCGCAGCCCCGGCGTGGTCTTCCGGGTGTCCAGCACCACTGCCTTCGTGCCGGCCAGCGCGTCGGCCCAGGCCCGGGTGTGGGTCGCCACCCCGGACATCCGGGACAGCAGGTTCAACGCGGTGCGCTCGGCAGTGAGCAGCAGCCGGGTGGGGCCGGTCACCGTGGCCAGCACGTCACCGCGCGCCACCCGCTGCCCGTCGCGCGCCACCAGCGACACCGCGACCGTGCGACCGGCGCCGGTCACCTCGCCCACCAGCTCGAACACCGCGGCGGCCACGGGCAGCCCGGCGACCACCCCGTCCTCGCGCGCCACCAGGTCGGCGGTGTCCCGCTGCTCGTCCGGCACGGTGGCGACGCTCGTCACGTCGCGGAAGTCCGGGCCCAGGTCCTCGGCGAGCGCGTCGACCACGACGCGCCGGACCCGGTCCGGGTCCAGGCCGCCGTCCCGCAGCGCCCGCACCGTCGACTCGATCACGATGTTGCCTCCCAAAGCTCAGCCAGCCGGCCGTCCGGGCCCACCTCGGCCACCAGGTGGCCCAACCACCTGTCGTCGGCCGTCGGGAAGTCCTCCCGCCAGTGACAGCCCCGCGTCTCCTCGCGGGCGTACGCGGCGGCGACGAGCGTCGACGCCACGGTGATCAAGTTCGTCGCCTCCCAGTCGGCGGTGCGCGGCACACCACGCCCCTCGCCCAGCCCGCTCAGGGTGGCGGCGGTGGCGGCCAGCGTCTGCGCCGAGCGGAGCACGCCCGCGCCCCGGGTCATCGCCCGTTGCAGCTCCGGCGTGCCCGCCGCCGGCACCAGCCGGCCCTCCCCGCCGACCCAGGCGCCGGTCTCCGCCGGTCGGGCCTGCTCGGGCAGCCCGGCGGCGATGTCCTCGGCGATGCGGCGGGAGAAGACCAACCCCTCCAGCAGCGAGTTGCTGGCCAGCCGGTTGGCGCCGTGCACCCCGGTGCAGGCCACCTCGCCGCACGCGTACAGGCCGGGGATCGAGGTGCGGCCGTGCGCGTCGGTCCGCACGCCGCCGGAGGCGTAGTGCGCCGCCGGCGCGACCGGGATCAGGTTGGTCGCCGGATCGACGCCGATGGCCAGACAGGACGACACGATCGTGGGGAACCGCCGCGCCAGGAAGTCACCACCCAGGTGCCGCGCGTCCAGGAAGACGTGGTCAGCGCCGGTGGCGAGCAGCACCCGGTGGATCCCCTTGGCCACCACGTCCCGGGGCGCCAGCTCGGCCAGCTCGTGCTGGCCCACCATGAACCGCTTGCCGTCGCCGTCGACCAGGTGGGCGCCCTCGCCCCGCAGCGCCTCGGAGACCAGCGGCTGCTGCGCCAGGCCGGCGCCCGGGCCACCGGCCGGCACCAGCAACGCGGTCGGGTGGAACTGGACGAACTCCAGGTCGGTGACGGCCGCGCCCGCGCGCAACGCCAGGGCGACCCCGTCGCCGGTGGAGACCGCCGGGTTGGTGGTGGCCGCGAAGACCTGCCCCATCCCGCCGGTGGCCAGCACCACCGCGCGGCCGAGGATCGCGCCGACACCGTCCTCGCTGCCCTCGCCGAGCACGTGCAGCGTGATCCCGCAGGCCGGACCGAACCCACCCGGACCGTCGCCCGACGCCCGCAGCAGGTCCAGCACCAGGGCGTGCTCGACGAGCCGGATCCACGGGTCGCGGCGCACCGCCGCGTGCAACGCCCGCTGCACCTCGGCGCCGGTGGCGTCGCCGCCGGCGTGCACGATCCGGTCGGCCCGGTGACCGCCCTCCCGGCCCAGCATCAGCGAGCCGTCCGGGTTGCGGTCGAACTCGGCGCCGACCCGCATCAGCTCGCGTAGCCGGGCCGGACCCTCCTCGACCAGCACCCGCACCGCCACCGGGTCGCAGAGGCCGACGCCGGCCACCTCGGTGTCGTACGCGTGCGCGGCCGGACTGTCCGCCGGGTCGAGCACCGCGGCGATGCCGCCCTGCGCCCAGCGGGTGGAGCCCTCGTCCATGTCGACCTTGGTGACGACGGTGACGTGCAGGCCGGCCTCGCGCAGGTGCAGCGCGGCGGTCAGCCCGGCGACCCCGGAGCCGACGACGATCACGTCGGTGGTCTCCACCCAGCCCGGCGCGGGCGCGGCGAGCAGCCGGGGCAGCGTGGGCAGGTCGACGGTGGGTAGGTCCATGAGCACAGTCAACCCGAAGCATCCTCGTCCCGGGCGGCGGGGGCGGGACGAGTGGTTCCGGCTACCTCGTCCGAACCGGCAGGCGGGCCGGGCCGGCGCCCTTCAACGAACCGGTCACCGTGCGGTCGCTGAGCCACAGGTAGCAGCGGACCCCCCGGTCGCCGACCCCCCAGCGGCCGGCGCCGGGCGGCCGGACCACCACGTCGCTGCGGTAGCGCAGGGCCGAGTCGGCGGGCACCCCGGCGAAGCGGGCGATGACGCCGAAGCAGCCGGCGTAGAGCGGCGCCCAGTCCGCCGGCTTCTTCGGGTACGGGCGGTCCGGTGCCACCCAGACGCCGGCGAACTCGGCATCGTGCGCCACAGGGCAGCCGACCGGGGTGAGCGTCTGCACCCGGCCACGGTCCTGCCCGGTGCGCTGGCAGCCCAGGCGCAACGGGGACGGCGCCTTGAGCGCGTCGCGCAGACTGCCCGTCCGGGTCACCACGACGGCCGCCGCCTCGACCGTGTTCAGCTCGGTCAGGTCGCACCGGTACCAGCGCGCGCCGGCCGTCCAGCCGGTGCCGGTGGGCACCGCCACGGCCAGCCGCAGCCGCCCGGCACGCCAGTCGTCGCCCAGGTAGCCCCGGGCCCGGGCGTCGCACTCGGAGAACGCGGTACGCAGCTCCGGCGAGCCGGCCGCGGGTGGGGCGGCCCGGTCGACGGTGAATGCGCCCACGTGCGCCGTCTCCACCCGGTGCGGCACGTCGCAGCCGACCGGCGCGTACGCCGGCAGGCCCACGGTCGGGGTGAAGTCGGCGACCTGGCAGACGCCGGCCGCCGGGGTGAACGGCCCGGCCGGCGGCATCGCCGCCCAGTCGTCGCCGAGATCACCGTCCAGCCCGCCCGACGCGGCACACCCGGCCAGCAGCACCCCCGCGACCACGGTGGCGACGAGGCTTCGCAGCGCACGGCCCATCGCGCCTCCCCCAGCCCGACGACCGTCGATTCCGACGGTGCGCCCAGGGTAGCCGAAAATGACCTTCCGGTGACAGACCGCGCTCGCCCCTACCTTCCGGCGCCGCAGATCCGCGGTTCCACGTCAGGACAGGGCGGCGGCGAGCGGGTTGGGGGTGGGGTCGCCGGCGGTGCCGGGGGCGGCCGTGCTCGGGTCGGCGGTCAGGTCGACGATGCGGTTGTCGGCATCGACGTGCACCACCCGGGGCTGCCAGGAACGCGCCTCGGCGTCGTCCATCTGCCCGTACGAGATGAGGATGACCAGGTCACCCGGGTGCACCAGATGCGCGGCGGCCCCGTTGATGCCGATCACGCCGCTGCCCCGCCGGCCCGGGATCACGTACGTCTCCAGGCGGGCGCCGTTGGTGATGTCCACGATCGCGACCTGCTCACCGGGGAGCAGGTCCGCCGCGTCGAGCAGATCCTCGTCCACCGTCACCGAGCCGACGTAGTGCAGGTCGGCCTGGGTCACCGTGGCCCGGTGGATCTTCGACTTGAGCATGGTCCGGAGCATCGGGGTGCCTTTCCGCATTCGTGGTGGGGTCAGGGACGCGGCGCGAGGTGGATCGCCGTGTTGTCGATCAGGCGGGTGGCGCCGACCCAGGCCGCGATCAGCAGCCGCGCCGCGCCGGAGACCGGTCCGGGCTCCAACTCGGTGTCGGTCAGCACCAGGTAGTCGAGGCGGGCCTCCGGCGCGTCGAACGCCAGGTGCGCGGCGGCCAGCACCGCGCCCGCGTCGTCGCCCCGCTCGGCCGCCGCCGCACCGGCCCGCAACGCGGCGGAGAGGCTCAACGCGGCCCGCCGCTCCGACGCGGAGAGGTAGCGGTTGCGGCTGGACAGCGCCAGCCCGTCCGGCTCGCGTACGGTCGGCACGCCGACGATCTCGGTCGGCACGTCGAGGTCACGGACCATCCGGCGGACCAGGGTGAGCTGCTGGTAGTCCTTCTCGCCGAAGAAGGCCAGATCCGGGCGGGTGAGCTGGAGCAGCTTCAGGACCACGGTGAGCACCCCGTGGAAGAAGCCGGGGCGGCTCAGGCCCTCCAGGTCCGCGCCGAGCGGGCCCGGGTCCAACCGGACCGTCGGCTGCCCCTGCGGGTACATCTCGCTCACCGGCGGCGCGAAGACCAGATCCACCCCGGCCCGGCGGCAGATCTCCAGGTCGGCGTCGAGCGTGCGCGGGTACCGGTCGAAGTCCTCGTTCGGGCCGAACTGGAGCGGGTTGACGAAGACGGTCACCAGCACGTGGTCGGCCCGCTCCCGGGCGGCCCGCAGCAACGTCTCGTGCCCCGGGTGCAGCGCGCCCATCGTCATCACCACGCCCACCGTGCCGGTCAGCCCCTCCCGGGCCGCCGCCAACTCCTTGCGGGTGTGCACCACGCTCACCACGAGGAGGCCACCTCCATCCCGTCCAGCACGTCGAGCACCTGCGCCACGTCCGCCGGGCGCAGCCGGCCCGCCGCGACCGCGCGGTCCGCCGTCCGTCTGGCCAACGCCAGGTAGGCCGGTACGGATTCCGGCGCGGTCCGCGCCAGTCGGTCCAGGTGCCGGCGTACGGTCCCCGCGTCGCCGCGCGAGACGGGGCCGGTAAGCGCGTCGTCGCCGAGCCGCAGCGCGTTCTCCAGGGCAGCCCGCAGCAGCGGGGCGAGCACTTTCTCCGGCCGGTCCACCCCGGCGTCGCGCAGCCGGTCCGCCGCGTCGTTGACCAGGGTCACCAGGTGGTTTGCGCCGTGGGCGAGGGCCGCATGGTAGAGCGGCCGGTCGTCCTCGCCCACCCATTCCGGCACCCCGCCCAGGTCGGCCACCAGCCGGGCCGCGAACGGGCGCAGCTCGGCCGGGGCGGTCACCCCGTAGGAGCTGCCGGCCATACGGGACAGGTCGTCCGGCGTACCGGTGAAGGTCATCGCCGGGTGCAGCGCGAGCGGCCGGCCACCGGCGTCGGCGGCCGGGGCCAGCACGGCCAGACCGTGCGCGCCGGAGGTGTGCGCGATCACCTGGCCGGGGCGCAGCGCGCCGGTCGCGGCCAGCTCGGCCACCACCCCGGCCAGGGCGTCGTCGGGAACCGCGACGATCAGCAGGTCGGTGGCGGCACGCGCCACGGCGGGCGCGTCGCGGTGCGGGGTCTGCGGCAGCAGCAGCGCCAGTCGGGCCCGCGAGGCACCGGACGAACCGGACGCGGCGACCACCCGGTGACCGGCGGCGGCGAGCGTCGCGCCGAGCACGGCGCCGACCCGGCCGGCGCCGAGCACACCGACGGTGAGGGTGCGGGGGAAGGCGAGCGGGGCGCGGACGGCCCTCGTGCGCAGCGGTGCGCTCATGTCAACGATCCAGTCCTCGAAAGGGGGTACCGGTCGATGGCAAGTATGCGCCCGGGTGACAGACCGGAAACAAGAAGGTGTGAAAACCTTCACCGACCGCCCGAAGCGCCCGCCCCGGGTGGCGCGTACGGGCAGCTTAGGGTCGGCACGTGACATCCGGGAACCCCTGTCCGCGCTGGCGCGACGCGATGACGGTGGCGCTCTACGGGCCGGGCGGCTTCTTCGTCGCCGGCGCCGGTCCCGCCGCCCACTTCCGCACCAGCGTGCACGCCTCTGGCGTCTTCGCCGCCGCCCTGGCGCGGCAGCTCACCGCGCTGGACGAGGCGCTGGGTCGGCCGGCCCGGCTGGACGTGGTGGACGTGGGCGCGGGCCGGGGCGAACTGCTCCGGGCGCTGCTGGCCCAGGCCCCACCGGCGGTGGCCGACCGGATCCGCCCGGTCGCCGTGGAACGGGCCGCCCGCCCACCGGACCTGCCGCCGGAGATCGACTGGCGGCCCGAGATCCCGGCGCGGATCACCGGTCTGCTGCTCGCCACCGAGTGGCTGGACAACGTCCCCCTGGACGTCGCCACCGACACCCCCGACGGCTGGCGTCTCCTCCTGGTCGACCCGGCCACCGGCCACGAGTTCCCCGGCCCCCCGCCTTCCCCCGCCGACACCGCCTGGCTGACCCGCTGGTGGCCCGTCCCGTCTCCCCCCGCCCGGACGTTCGGCGAGTTCGCGACGGGTCCGGACCACGCCGCCGACCCCCCGGTCACCGGCGCCGGGCACGGAGGGCCGGGCGGGTGGCGGGTGGAAATCGGGCGGGAGCGGGACGAGGCGTGGGCGGACGCGGTGGGACGGATCGAGCGGGGGGCCGCGCTGGCCGTCGACTACGGGCACCTGCGGGACGCCCGGCCGATGGACGGGACGCTGACCGGCTACCGGGACGGGCGGCAGGTGCCACCGGTCCCGGACGGGTCGTGCGACGTCACCGCGCACGTCGCCATGGACTCGGTCGCCGCCGCCGGTGAGCGGGTCGCGCGGTGCGCGTACACCCTGGTGTCGCAGCGGAAGGCACTGCGGGCGCTCGGGGCCGACGGCGGTCGACCGCCGCTGGCCCTGGCCGCCCGGGACCCGGCCGGCTACCTGCGGGCGCTGGCCGCGGCGTCGGCGGTGGCCGAGCTGACCGACCCGGCCGGCCTCGGCGGGCACCTGTGGCTGTGGCAGCCGGTCGGCGTCGACCTCGATCCGCTCATGGCACGATGACGGGCATGACCACGGACGCCGGTGACCTCCGCGAGCTGACCGTCGGCACCGGGGCCGGCGGCGAGCAGCTCGGCACCGACATGGTGCTCAACATCGGGCCGCAGCACCCGTCGACGCACGGCGTGCTCCGGCTGCGCCTGGTGCTCGACGGGGAGCGCGTCGTCGCCGCCGAGCCGATCGTCGGCTACATGCACCGGGGGGCCGAGAAGCTCTTCGAGGTACGCGACTACCGGCAGATCATCGTGCTGGCCAACCGGCACGACTGGCTGTCGGCGTTCTCCAACGAGCTGGGCGTGGTGCTCGCGGTCGAACGACTGATGGGCATGGAGGTGCCGGAGCGCGCCACCTGGCTGCGGATGGCGCTGGCCGAGCTGAACCGGGTGCTCAACCACCTGATGTTCCTCGGCTCCTACCCGCTGGAGATCGGCGCGATCACGCCGATGTTCTACGCGTTCCGGGAACGGGAGACCATCCAGGCGGTGATGGAGGAGGTCTCCGGCGGCCGGATCCACTACATGTTCAACCGGGTCGGCGGCCTCAAGGAGGAGGTGCCGGCCGGGTGGACCGGCCGGGCCCGCGCCGCCATCGGCGAGGTCCGCCGGCGGCTGCCCGACCTGGACCACCTGATCCGGCGCAACGAGATCTTCCTGGCCCGCACCGTCGGCGTCGGCGTGCTCTCCGCCGCCGACGCCGCCGCGTTCGGCGCGTCCGGGCCGGTCGGCCGGGCCTCCGGCCTCGACCTCGACCTGCGCCGCGACGAGCCCTACCTGGCGTACGACCAGCTCGACGTGCCGGTGGTGACGAAGACCGCCGGGGACTGCCACGCCCGGTTCGAGGTGCTGCTCGACCAGGTGTACGCCTCGCTCGACCTCGCCGAGCAGTGCCTGGACCGGGTGGACCGGATCGGCGGGCCGGTGAACACCCGGCTGCCCAAGGTGGTCAAGGCGCCCGAGGGGCACACCTACGCCTGGACCGAGAACCCGCTCGGCATCAACGGCTACTACCTGGTCTCCCGGGGCGAGAAGACGCCGTGGCGGCTCAAGCTTCGCACCGCCTCCTACGCGAACGTGCAGGCGCTGTCCACGCTGCTGCCCGGGTGCCTGGTGCCCGACCTGATCGCCATCCTCGGCTCGATGTTCTTCGTGGTCGGTGACATCGACAAGTGACGTTCCCGGCGGTGCCGGTTCCCCGTCCGGGCCGCGCGTCGGCTCCCGGAACCGTCAACGCCAGCGATCGGCGGCGTCCCGGGACGGCTGCCCGTAGCCGCCGGGCTCCGGCCTGCGCCACTCCGGCTCGGGTTGCCGCCACTGCGGTTCCGGCGGCTGCCACTCCGGCTCGGGTTGCCGCCACTCCGGCTGGCCGCTGCGCTGGATCGGTGGCCGCCACTCGTCCGGCACCGGCACCCCGCCGGCCGGCAACGCCGGCGGGCTCCCCGCCGACCAACCCGGGTCGCCGTGGGACGGCTCCGGATCGTGCCACCGGGCGGGTGGACCGCCGTACGCCGGCCCCGGGTCGTGCCGCGCTGCGCTGCCGTACTCGGCGGGCCCGCCGCGCACCGCGGCCCAGCGGTCCTCGATCCGGTACTCGGTGCCACCGCCGTCGGCGTGCACCGCCGCCCGCCGCTCACCGACCCGGAACTGGAGACCCTGACCGTCGTCGCGGACCGCCGCCCAGCGGTTCCCGGCACGCAGCTCGGACCAGTCCTCCCCGTCCGGTTCGGCGGGCACCGCGCCGCCGGCACGCTCGACCGGTTCCACCCGGCCGTACCGTCCGGGCGTCGCCTCCCGGCCGTGCTGCTCGGGTGCCGCCGCCGGGCCGTACCGTCCGGGTGCCGGCCAGGCCGGCGGCGGTGACTCCGGCACCGCCCGCGCCCGGTCGTCGCCGCCGCCGGACCAGCCGTCGTCCGCCGCCCGCGACGACCAGCCCCGCTCCCCGCCGACGCCGGCCCAGGGATGCTCCCCACCGTGCCGCCCGGAGCCCTGCCACCCGGGACCGTCACCGGCCCACCCGTCGTCCGACGGATCCGGCCCGAAGCCGTCGTCCCGCGCGTCGTCGCCGGGCCAGGGCTCCGCGCGGTGGCCGGCCCGCAGGCTGCCCGGCCAACCGTCCGGGTCGGCGCCGGAGCGGGGCTGGTCGTCCCGGCCCGCGCCTCGGTACTCGCCCGGATCCGCCCCCCGCGGCCGATCCTCTTCCGGCGGCGACCAGCGGCCCGCGAACCCGCCGTACCGGGAGTCGGACGGGTCGCCGCCGCCGCCCACGATGGTGTGCCGCGTGGTGACGTGCACGGTCTCGGTGTGGTGGACCACGCCGACCGGACGGGACTCCGGCCGGCTGCCCGCCTCGGGCACCCGCGCTGCGCCGTAGACACCGGCCGAGGCGCGTCCGCCGGCGGGGGTCGGCTCCGCCCGGTAGCCGTCGAACTCCCGCCGGGGGCCGGGGCGGGGTGGTTCGGCACGATGACCACCGAACCCGGCGCGCTCCGCGTCGTGGCCGGTCGGCCGGTCCCGCCCGGCGCCGGCCGGCTCGGGCCGCGCCCGGCCGTCGGCGGCGAACCCGTCGGACCCGCTCCGCTCGACGTCGTGGCGACCCACCCGCGACGGCTCGGGACGCTCGTCGCCGCCGTGGCGGGCGCCGGGCTCGTCCTCGTCGCGACCAGGGCGGCCCGCCCCGTGCGAACGATCCGGGGTACGCGCCTGCGCGCCCGCGACCGCCACCCGGGCCCGGCCACCCGGCCGGTCCTCGGCCGGCGCCGCGGCCAGACCCGCTGCCGCCGCGTCGAGCCGGTGGCGTACCGCTCCGGCCGCCTCCTCCGCCCGGCGTGCCTGGTCGAGGGCCTGGTTGCCGCGCTGCGCGGCGGCCACGATCTCGGCCCGCAACTCCCGGCGGAGCTGCTCCAACTCCTCGCGCAGTTCCTCCGCACCGGCGCCGCCGTGCTCGGCGCGCAGCGCGATGGAGAGTCCGATCAGCACCACGGCGAGGATCGCGAGCACGGCACCGAACCGGAGCGTGCCGTTGCCGTCGGCGACCAGCAGGATCAGCGCCGCCAGGGGCGCCAGCCCCACACCGATCCAGAACAGGACGGTAAGCGGCGTCGAGGTGCGCTTGTCGGCGGAGGCGACCGAGGCGGACATGGGTGTGCAGACTACCGAGAGTTCCACCGCAGGGGAACGGGTCGGCACGGCCGGATGCGCGGCACGCTGAGCGGGCGGCACCCCGGGAAAGCCGCCGGCCGGCCGGTGCGACCGGCCGGCGGCGACGGGTCAGCTCGCGGCGAGCGCCGCGTCGGAGGAGAACACCAGGCCGACGCTTGCCGAACCGGTCTTCAGGGCGTTCTTGGTCTGCGGGCCACCCGCGTCCAGCGAGCTGAACGAGCCGGCCTTGAAGTCGTAGACCTCCACGAGACCGGCCTGGCACTTCGGCCGCTGCGGGCACTCCGGCGGACCGGCCAGCACAGTCGCCTGGCCGGAGCACTTCGCGGCCAGGTCGGAGAGCGTGGACACGCCGTACTTGTCGGCGAAGGCCTTGGTGACCGCGAAGGCGTTCTGGTCCTGCGCCTGGGACGGCTGGCCGAACACCAGGCCTACCTTGTCGCCCTCGGCCTTGAGCGCCGCCATCGTCTTCTCCAGCTCGGGCGAGGAGACCGGCTGCGCATCCTTGCCGTTGGCCTTGGTGTTGAGGAATTCGGCCATGGTGGCGGCATATTCCGGGACGACCTGGATCTGGCCCTTCTCCAGCGCCGGCTCATAGAGCTCGCGGTTGCCGATGGTCTGCACCTTGACCTGGTAGCCGGCCGCGGTCAGCGCGATCTTGTATAGCTCGGCGACGGTCTGGCTCTCGCTGAAGTTGCCCGCGCCGACCGTCACCTGGCCGCCCGGACCCTTCTCGATGCCCTCGGTCACGCCGTTGGCGTCGGCGAACTCCTGCGCCGCCACCTGGGGCGTCTTGCGCTCGACGTCGACGGCCCGGTTGAGCTGGATCAGCTTGGGCGTGTCGAGCTTCGCGGAGACCTTGTCCAGCGCGGCGACCAGCGGCGGGGTGGCCGCCTTCGCGTTGATCGCCGGAAGGACGTTGTCGGTGTTCTGGAGGTTCTTGTCATCGGTGAGGACGACCAGCTGGTCACCCGCCACCGGGGCGCAACCGGCGCCCGACGCGCCCGCCTCGGGGGCGTCGGTGCCGGATGAGCCGGCGTCGCCGCAGCCGGTGAGAAGGCCCGCCGCGACGAGGGCGCCGAAGGCCCCCGCGGCCAGCCGTGAACGTGCGCGCATCAGATGCCCGCCTTCCGTGTCCCGGCGCGGCCCGTTCCGGGCCGGCCGCGTGTCCGACGGGCGATCCGAACGCCGCCCGCGACTTCACCCAACATCCTCACCGACCCGACCGACAAATTCGGAGCGGAATTCGTCATCCGATCGTCACCGGCCGGCCACGCGCGGGGTGACCGAGGTCTCCCGACGCGGCGGACGAAGGATCAGCCGCCGGCCGTGGCCGCTGCGGCGCGCCGGTCCGCCCGCCGCCGACCCCGGCGAAGCGGACGCGGCGTCACCATCCGCTCCACCACCGCGAGCACGGCCTCGACCAGCATCGCCAGGCCGGCCACCAGGACGCCCCCAGCGATGATCTGGCCGCCGCCGGCCGCGATGTCGAGGCCGAAGCCGGCCCGGATGATCTGGCCCAGCCCGCCGCCGTTGACGAACGAGGCCAACGCGGCGGTGGCCACCACCTGCACGGCCGCGGTCCGGAAACCGGCCGCCAGGTAGGGCACCGCGAGCGGCAGCTCCACCCGGCGCAGCACCTGCCCGCCGGAGAGCCCCATCCCGCGCGCCGCGTCCCGGGCCTCCGGATCGGCCTGCCGGACCCCGGTGTACGCGTTCGCCAGCAGCGGCGGCACCGCGAAGACCGCCAGCGCCACCACCACCGACGCGCGGCCGAACCCGAGGAAGGTCAGCGGCAGGATGGTCAGCAGGGCCAGGGTCGGGATCGCCAGGGTGACGTTGGAGACCAGCAGCACCATTCCGCCGCCCCGGCCGCTGTGCCCGAGCCAGAGCCCGATCGGCCAGGCCACCAGGCAGCCGAGCAGCACCGCCAGCGCGGACATGCTCAGGTGCTCGCCGAGGCGATCCAGCACACCGCCGGGATTGGTCCAGTTCAACGGGTCGTTCAACCAGGTCACCGCCGCCTGCACCGGGTTCATGAGGCTCTCCCGCGCAGCCACGGGGTGAGCAGCCGGCCCACCCCGGCCAGGACCAGATCGAGCACCAGCGCCAACAGCACGCAGAGCACGGTGCCGGTCATGATCTGCGCCCGGTAGAAGTTGTTCTGGAAGCCGGCGAAGATGAGCTGCCCGAGGCCGCCGCGACCGACCACCACCCCCACCGTGACCAGCGCCACCGTGGACACGGTCGCCAGCCGCACGCCGGTGAGGATGCCGGGCAGCGCCAGCGGCAGCTCGATCCGGAACAGCCGGCCCCAGCGGCCGTAGCCCATGCCCTCGGCCGCCTCCCGCACCTCGGGCGGCACCTGGTTCAGGCCGGCGAGCGTGTTGCGCACGATGACCAGCAGCGCGTACAGCGCCACCACGGTCAACACGGTCGCCGCGCCGATGCCGAGATAGGGCGCGAGGAAGGCGAACAGCGCCAGCGACGGGATCGTGTAGAGCACCCCGGTCAGCGCCAGGATGGACGCGGCCAGCGACCGGAACCAGTACGCTGCCACCGCGAGCGGCAGCGCCACCAGCGCGGCGATCACCACCGCCCGGGCGGTCAGCCAGGTGTGCTCGCGCAACGCGGCGAGGATGCTGTCAGAGTTGTCCCGCACGTACTGCCAGGAGAACCACGGATTACCCGGGGCGGCCCGGTAGCTCAGGTGGAGGAACACACGTGGACGTTACCCCGGGGACCCCCGCCGGTCACGGCGCCGCCTCGATCACCCTGGAGCGCATCCGCAAGCGCTACCCGGACGGCACCGAGGCGGTCCGCGAGCTGAGCCTGGAGGTCAAGGCCGGCGAGTTGGTGGTGTTGATCGGCCCCTCCGGCTGCGGCAAGTCCACCGTGCTGCGGATGATCAACCGGCTGATCGAGCCGACCGACGGGCGGATCCTGCTCGGCGACGACGACGTGACCCGGGTCGACCCGGTGACGCTGCGCCGCCGGATCGGCTATGTGATCCAGAACGTCGGCCTGTTCCCGCACCAGACCGTGGCCGCCAACGTGGCGACCGTGCCGGAGCTGCTGGGCTGGTCCCGGGACCGGACCCGGGCCCGGGTCGAGGAGCTGCTGGAGCTGGTCGGCCTCGACCCGGCGCAGTTCGGCCGGCGCTACCCGCACGAGTTGTCCGGCGGCCAGCGGCAGCGGGTGGGCGTCGCCCGGGCGCTCGCCGCCGACCCGGTGGTGCTGCTGATGGACGAGCCGTTCTCGGCCGTCGACCCGATCGTCCGGACCCGGTTGCAGGAGGAGTTCCTCCGGTTGCAGGCCGAGGTCCGCAAGACCATCGTGCTGGTCACCCACGACCTCGACGAGGCGGTGCGGCTGGGCGACCGGATCGCGGTGCTGTCCGAGGGCGGTGTGCTGGAGCAGTACGACCCGCCCGCCGCGCTGCTCGGCTCGCCCGCCTCCGCGTTCGTCCGCGAGTTCGTCGGCGCCGACCGGGGCATCCGCCGGCTGGCGGTCACCCCGGTCACCCACGCGGTGCTCGACCCGCTCCCGGCCGACGACGGGGGCGGCCTGCCCAGCGTGGCGCTGGGCAGCTCGGCCTACGACGCGCTGGGCGCGCTGCTCACCTCCGGCGCCGAGCGGGCGGTGGTGACCGAGGACGACCGCCCGGTGGGGTTGCTCACCCGCACCCGCGTGTTGGCCATGGGCGCGGTGGACTGAGACCGACCCGGACCGGCGGGCCGAGGCGGGTCAGGCCCGGCCGCCCAGGCTGGCCAGACCGACGATCCAGCCGGCGAAGAAGCCGTACGTGACACCGGCGCTCGCGACCTGGAAGGCGGCGTAGAGCGTGCCGCCCGGCCCGAGGAGCGTGGCGAGCAGCCCGGCGACGCCGGCGGCCAGGGCGTACGCGCCCCAACCGGAGAGGAACTGGCTGCCCGAGGCGGCCACCCGGCCCACCTGCGGGCCGGGCAGCAGGTAGAGCAGCGCCGCGGCGGCCACGATCAGCAGGATCGGCCGCAGGTTGGCGGTGAGCAGCCCCTCGTCCGCGTGCCACCGCCAGGCCGGCCAGGCCAGCAGCCGCAGGAACCAACCGCCGGCGCCGGTCGGGTCGGTGTGGTCCTGCGCCCAGCCCACGTATGTCGGGCTGCCGCCGACCGCGACGAGCAGGAACGCGGCGAGCGTGCCGGTGCCGGCGGCCGTGCCGTACCGGGAGACGGTGCGGGGGCGGTTGGTCAGCGCCATGGCCCGGTCAGTTCCCGAGCCGCCGCGCCGGGCAAACCTGCCCCACCGCGGGGTCGCCGCCGGCCGGCGGACGGCCACCGGGTCAGTGCTTCATCAGGTAGTCGATGAAGGCGGCGCGCAGCAGCGGCGCGGACTCCTCGTAGCCGTGCCCGGTCAACTCGCGCCACAGCGCGTTGGCCTCGTCGAGGGTCGGCCCGACCGAGTTGGGCGCCCCGTCCAGCGCGGCGGCCTCGTCGGCGTTCGGCAGGTGCCGCAGCACCGACCAGAAGAACCCCACGTCGCGACGCTCCCGGGCCAGGTAGAACGCCTGCTCGCGCAACTCCTCGGTGGAGAGCTTGTCGAGCTCGTCGAAGGTGCGGCCGCCGGGGGCAGGAGTCTCCGTCATGCCGCCGAGCCTAACCGGCGAGATCAGCTCCGGCCCGCCGGACGCGACGCCGCCGGCCGGGCGTCAGCGGCCGTCGGCGTCCCACCGGCGCGGCTCGTTCTCCCAGCGCGGCGCCTCCCACGCCTCCACCGGGGTGTCCGTGCTGCCGCGTGCCGGCAGCACCGACGGCCAGGTGTCGGCCGGCTCGGGCGCCGGCGTCATCGCCCAGCCGCTGCTGAGCGCGCCGTCGCCGGCCGGCCGGAGCGGGCCGGGCACGCCCGCGCCGGGCGGCGCCGGACGGGGTCGGCCGAACGTCTCCACCATGCGGGTGACGAGCAGCCCGGCGCCGAGGACCGCGCCGCCCACCGCCCACCGGCTGACCGTCCAGTCGTGCGCCACGGCCAGGGCCAGGAACACCACCACCAGGCAGACCGCGAACAGGGCGCCGAAGACGCCACCACGCCGGCCGTACGCGCTGGTGCCGCCGAGCAGCACCGTGCCGACCGCCAGCACCGACCAGTCCAGGCCGGTGCCCGGCGTCACCGTGCCGTCGCCGTTCGCGGCGATCAGCATCCCGCCGAACATGGCCAGCACGGTGGAGCCGACGAGCGCCAGCGCGGTCACCGTGGCGGCCACCGCGCCCCGCCGCCGGGCCGGGTCGGCGACCGGACGGAACCGGCCGATCAACCGGCGCACCGGTTTGATCGCGGCGAAGAGGCCACCGAGGACGGCCACCGCGGCGAAGCCGACGAACAGGTAGAGCGCGGTGCGCCGGGGGTCGTAGTCGCCCTGGACCGTGACCGGGGCGGTCCGCCGCTCCAGCCAGACGATCACGCCGGCGGCACCGGCCAGGCTCGCCGCCCAGCCGGGCACGTGCAGCACCACCACGACCAGGCCGAGCGCCAACCCGCCGACCGCCGCCACCGCGAGCGGCAGGAGCAACGCCTCCCGGGCACCCCGGTCGCCCTGCTCCGCGTAGTGCAGCGCGGCGGCCAGCGCGACCGGGCCGATCGCCAGGTTCGCCGCCGCCGCCCGCAGGCTCAACCCGGCGGCCAGGGTGAGCAGGCCGAGGCCCGCCACGTCGACCAGCAGCGTCTTCAACGCGGTGCCGCGCAGGGCGTCCGAGTTCTCCCGCCAGAGCAGCCAGGTCACCGCCGCCAGCCCGGCGAGCAGCACGACCTCCCAGACCACGTGCACCGCGATCCGGTCCCGGCCGGGCTCGCCGTGGGACGGGTCGTCGAAGACGTTCTCCAGCACCGCGGCGGGCACGCCGGACGACGTCTCCGACGGGACGGTCCGGCCCGACTCGTCGTACCCCATTGGCCCGCACCTCCCAGGTGGCCGCGTCCGGCCCACGCAGCGGGCGGACCGGTGGCGGCCGTCGCTCTCCGGTCGCCAGGGACGGTACCTGCGGGCGGGGGGTGGGGGAACCCTCGGATCAGCGGCGCCCGCGCGGCGTCTCCCGGTCGCCCGGCTCCCGGTCCTCGTCGTCCTCCTGCTCCGGGACCCGGCACGACCGCTCCAGCCAGAGCGCGGCCACGACCAGGGCCAGCGAGGCGACCAGCCCGGCCACCGCGGCGGGACGGTCGCCGACCGCGGCGGCGGTCCGCTCCACGAACAGCCAGCCGGTGAGCCCGACATAGAAGCCGGCGAAGATGGCCCCGGCCAGCGCGGACGCCTTGGCGAGCACCACGAACCGGGCGACCAGCAGCGGGTTCACCGGCTCCCGGCCGGGCCGCCGCTCGATCCGGCTGCGGGTGTTGGCCGCCGCGTAGCCCTCCAGCACGGCCAGCCCGGCCAGCGTGATCACCGGCAGCCAGGGCAGATCGGGGGCGAAGTCGTAGTAGAAGCCGCTGATCAGCAGCCAGGCCACCGCGGCGGCGGCCAGACCGGCCACCACGAGCGTGGAGACCCGGGTCGGACCCATCCGGAAGCGGTCAGGGTCCTGTGGGGTCCGGGCCGTACTCATGCGTCCGACTCTAGCGTCAGATCGGGTCGTGGGCTCAGTTCCAGTGCTTCGGCGGCCAGCGGCTCGGCGTTGAGCAGGTCGGTCAGCCAACCGTGCCCGGGCAGCCGGCCGTGCGGCTCGATGTCGATCCACGGCCGCAGCACGAAGGCGCGCAGGTGGGCGCGCGGGTGCGGCAGGGTCAGCTCGGGGTCGTCGGCGAGCACCGGCTGCCCGGCCGGGTCCCACACCGCGATCACGTCCACGTCCAGCGTGCGCGGACCGTACCGCCGGGCCGGGTCGCGGGTCCGCCCGGCCGTCGCCTCCGCGGCCCGGGCCCGCGCCAGCCAGTCGCCCGGCGCCGCCGCCGGGTCCGCGACCATCACCGCGGCGTTCAGGTACGCGGGCTGCTCCGCGTCCCCCCACGGTGGAGTCTCGTAGACGCCGGAGACCAGCAGCACGTCGTCGCCGAGCGCGGCCACCGCGCCGCGCAGGTGGCCGAGGCGGTCGCCGAGGTTGCTGCCGATCGACAGCACGGCCCGGGTCACCGGGTACGCCGCATGGTGACGGCCACGTCCCGGAAGGCGTGCGGGATCGGGGCCTCCGGCTTGTGCACGGTCACCGTCGCGGCGGCGACCCGCGGCTCGGCCAGGCAGACCGCGAGCAGCCGGCCGGCCAACGTCTCGATCAGGTTCACCGGCTCGCCGGTGACCACCGCGACCAGCCGCTCGGCCAACTCGCCGTAGTGCACGGTGTCGGTCACGTCGTCCGAGCGCGCCGCCGGGCCCAGGTCGAGTTCGAGCACCGCGTCGACCACGAACTCCTGCCCCTGGGCCCGTTCGAAGTCGTAGACGCCGTGCCGGCCGTGCGCGCGCAGGCCGGTCAGCTCGATCCGGTCGGTCATCGGTCCCCTCCGCTCCCGGCACCGGTGGTGGCGCCGGACCGCGTGACGGTCGCCAGCCGCGGGCGGCCGGTGGCCCGCCAGACGGCGAGCGCGTCGGCGGTGCCGCGCACGTCGTGCACGCGTACCCCCCAGGCGCCGGCCGCCACGGCCAGCACGCTCGTCGCGACCGTCGCGGCCTCCCGCCCGGCGGTGGGGCGGGGCTCGCCGGCCGGGTCGGCGAGCAGCCGGCCCAGGTAGGACTTGCGGCTGGCGCCGAACAGCAGCGGGAAGCCGAGGTCGACCAGCTCGGGCAGGCGGGCGCTCAGCTCCCAGTTGTGCGCGGCGGTCTTGGCGAAGCCGAGCCCCGGGTCGACGATGATCCGGTCGGCGGCGACCCCGGCGGCGAGCGCCGCGTCGACCCGCTGGCCCAGCTCGGCCCGGACGTCGGCCACCACGTCGGTGTAGGTGGCCAGGTCACGCATCCGGCGGGAGTGCCCCCGCCAGTGCATGAGCACCCAGGGGCAGCCGGCGTCGCGGACCACCCGGGCCATGTCCGGGTCGGCGAGCCCGCCGGACACGTCGTTCACCACGTCCGCGCCGGCGGCGAGCACCGCCTCGGCGACCCGCGCCCGGCTGGTGTCGATGCTGACCGGGACGCCGGCGGCGCTCAGCTCGCGGACCACCGGCAGCACCCGGGCGATCTCGGTGTCCGCGTCGATCCGGTCGGCGCCGGGCCGGGTGGACTCGCCGCCGACGTCGACGAGGTCCGCGCCGGCCGCGCGAAGTCGCACCCCGTGTGCGACGGCGGCGGCCAGATCGGCGTATCTGCCACCGTCGGAGAAGGAGTCGGGGGTGACGTTGAGGACGCCCATCACCACCGGGGCGTCCGCTCGTACCAGATCGGTCACGGACCCGACAGTACCGTTCGGCGGCAGGGCTTCCGGCCACCGGGCGGGGCCCGGATGCGGCAGCCCTGACGTGCGCATTGGAACACGTGTACGATCGGTCGTCCGGGCCGATCCGGGTCCACTCTTCGCGGCTTGTCGCAAAGGTGGCCGGCCCGTACGCTTTGGAATTGCCCAGCATCGAGATGGCGAAGCCTGGAGGGAGGGCCGAAGCGGGAAGAATCCTCCCAAAACTCGCCACCCTGCGTGGCGGGTGACGAACTCAGCGTCCACCGCGCCGGGTTTGACGAGCACCATCCCGCCAGGCTTGCCTAACTGCACCACCGCGGCACCGCCGGCCGCGACCTTTGGGGAGGTTTCCAGTGATCGCCATCGAGCTCATGGCAACGGCGACGACCGCCGTCGACCACGCGCTCCACACCCTGGCGTCGACTCCACTCGCCGAGCCGGCCCCGAAGGGCATCGACACCGACAACGTCGTCACGTTCTTCGCCAGCAAGGTCGCGCCGATCCTGCTCGCCGTGCTCGGCGTTATCTTCATCGGCCGCGCCAGCCGCGGTGAGATCTCCAAGGTGCTGACCAGCTCGGCCATCGCCATCATCGGGCTCGCCTTCATCGCCGGCGCGGCCACACTCTTCTTCGTCGGCGACTACCTGATCAACCTGATCTTCGAGTAGGGCGCGGGGCGACGATGCGGCTGCGCACCGACGACGACATCTACCGGGCACGCCTGGTCTATTTGGGGCCGCCCGGTTACACCCTGCCCGTCCACCTGCCGTACGCCCAGTACGGCCTGTTCATGCTGCTCGTACCCCTCTACGTGTTCATCCACTGGTTGTTCACGCTCCAGGTCGAGCTCTTTCCCGCCTGGGAGATCTCGCTCGCCATCGTGACGACCTCGTTCATCTTCCGGTACGTCGACCCGGACCGGCCCGCGCGCATGGTCATCCGGACCGCGCTGACCGACTGGCGACGCACCCGGGAGCCGGCCGCCGAGCTGCGGGACCCGCGCCTCGTGGCGAGCCGGATCAGGATCCGGGAGGAACTGGCATGACCGGGCGTACACCGACGGTGCAGACGAACGACGCGGGTGAGGCGGTCGCATGAGTCGCTCTTCCACGCCGGGTTCCCCGGCCGGGCGTCCAGCCGGCTCACCTGGTCACCGTGCGCGATCGTTCGACTACCCGGCCGACGAGGAAGTGGACGAGGTCGTCCTGGACCCGGCGCTCGTCACCAGCCCCGGGCACGGCCGGGTCGGCGTCTTCCAGCCACCGCGACCACTCCCCCCGCGCGGCGCGGAACCGCGCGAGCCGGTACGCCCCGACGGCGACATCGACTCGCCCTTCCTCGACCTCTTCGGCGGCGCGTCACCCCGCGTGCGCCGCCCCGCCGCACCGATCACCCCACCGGCCGCCCAGGTGGAGCCGGTGGTGGCGCCGCCGCGGCGCGGGGTGGGCCGCGACGCCCTGCCGATCCCGCACCAGCCCGTCGCGCCGGCCGAGGCGCCGGCGCCGGCCGATCCCGAGCCGCCGGCCCGTGAGCACGATGCCGGTGTCCGCGCGGTGGGGGGCCCCGCGATCGTCGCGCCCGCCGCGCCGCCCGCGCTCGAACCGCCGCCCGCCACCCGCAGCCGGGTGCCGCTCCAGGTGGGCGACCGGCTGCCCGCGCTGCGGCCCACCGCCGAGCCGGAGCCGGCCGCCGAGCCCGTCGAGGCACACGACCCCGCCCACCGCACCGGGCGGCGGGAGCCCGAGCCCGTCCCGGTGGACGCCCACCCGATGCCGGCCGCGCCGTCGCGGGAGGTCGGCCGACCGGCCCACCGGGAGGTGACCCCGCCCCGGCAGCGCTCCGCCGAACGCCGCGACAAACCGGCCAAGCCGGTCCGGGTCCGCGCCCCGAAGATCAAGTTCGGGGACCGGGACCCGTCGGTCGAGCTGGCCATCACCGAGATCGCCGGCCACCTCACCTTCACCCCCAACACGGTCACCGCGTGGTACTGGCTGCCCGAGGTGCGCTGGGCGTTCCGCCCGGACGCCGAACGCGAGGCGCTGCTCTCGGCCATCTCCGAGCAGTACGCCGGCCTGGCCGGCTTCCGGCTGCACCTGCGCCGCACCACCCGGCCCTTCCCCGCCGACGAGTGGGCCCGCACCATCGACGGGCTCACCACCAGTCCGCTGCCCGACGTGCCCGGCACCACCGGCTGGGCCGACCACCTGGTCGCCGCCCAGCGGCACCTGATGTCGGTCAACCACGCCGAGGGTCAGACCTACCTCGGCGTCACCTTCGCCCGCCGGTCGCTCGGCGACTCGCTCACCGAGCGTCTGCTGCGCACGTTCGGGCGGGGCACCGCCGACGGGGAGCGACGCCGCCTGGGCCGCACCGTCGAGCAGTTCGACGAGGTGCTCGGCGCGTTCGGCATGCGCGGGCGCCGGGTCAGCGCGCCCGAGCTGGAGTGGCTGCTCTACCGCTCGGTGGCGCTCTGCATGGCGCCGCCCGGCGTGCTCTCCCCGATCACCAACGGCCGGTGGGAACGCGGCGACCTGCTCGCCCTCACCGAGCAGGTGGAGCGCTACCGCACCCCCTACGGCTCCACCGTCAAACTGGTCAACCGGGTGACCGGCGAGGAACGGCACGTGGCCGTGCTCGCGGTCGGCCGGATGGAGCCGCTGGAGATCCCCGAACGGCACGAACCCTGGCTGCACTTCCACGAGCGGCTGCCGTGGCCGATGGAGCTGTCCACCCGGGTCGACATCCTCGGCCCCAACGACTCCTTCCGGAACCTCGAACACCGGCTCCGGATGATCCGCTCCCAGCAGCTCGACTACGCCGAGCACGGCATCGACGCACCGCCCGAGCTGGAACGGCTGGCCAAGCGGGCACTGGTCATCGGCGACGAGATGACCACCGGGCTGCCGGTCGACTCGGCCCGCGCGCACGGCTGGCACCGGATCGCGGTCGGTGGTCGCACCCGCGAGGAGTGCCTGGAGCGGGCCCGCCGGCTCATCCAGCTCTACTCCCGCGAGCTGCGGATCTCGCTCCAGCACCCGAAGAACCAGGACTGGCTGGCCCGCGAGTTCATCCCCGGTGAGCCGATCGCCAACACCGGCTACGTCCGGCGGATGCCGGTCAACCTGCTCGCCGCCGCGCTACCCCAGGCCGCGAGCACGGTCGGTGACCGGCGTGGCGACCTGATCGGCCGCACCGCCGGCACCTGCCGCCGCCCGGTCTTCCTCGACCTGCACTTCCCGATGGAGGTCCGGGAACGCTCCGGCCTCGCCGTCTTCGTCGCCGAGCCGGGCGGCGGCAAGTCCACCCTGCTCGGCGCGCTCGGCTACCTGGCCGCACGGCGCGGCGCGCAGGTGACGCTGCTCGACCCGTCCGGCCCGCTGGCCCGGCTCTGCGCCATGCCCGAGCTGGCGCCCTACTCGCGGGTGCTCAACCTGACCGGCTCCGAGCAGGGCACCCTGGCGCCCTACGCGCTGATCCCCACGCCGCTGCGCAGCGAGTTCACCACCGGGCCGGCCGGTGACCGGGAGTTCGAGATCGCCGTCTCCAACGCCCGGGCCGAACGCCGGATGCTGGTGCAGGACATCTGCATGATGCTGGTGCCGCCGCAGGTGGCCCGGGAGGCGTCCACCGCCACGCTGTTCCGGCACGCGGTCCGCCAGGTGCCGGCCGAGGAGACGTCCACCCTGGACGACGTGGTCACCTGCCTGCAGGGGCTCGACGACCACGCCGGCCGCGAACTGGCGAACCTGCTGCTCGACACCGCCGAGATGCCGCTGGCCATGCTCTTCTTCGGACGGCCCCCGGAGGGCCTGCTCGGTGCCGACGCCGCGCTCACCGTGATCACCATGGCCGGCCTCCGGCTGCCCGACCTCAAGATCGAGCGGGAATACTGGTCGGCCGAGGAGGCCCTGGCCCTGCCGATGCTGCACACCGCGCACCGGCTCGCGGTCCGCCGCTGCTACGGCGGCTCCATGTCCTCCCGCAAGCTCGTCGGCCTGGACGAGGCGCACTTCATGGAAGGCTGGCGCTCCGGGCGGTCGTTCCTGGTCCGGCTCGCCCGGGACTCCCGCAAGTGGAACCTGGCCGCGCTCGTCGCCTCGCAGAACCCGAAAGACATTCTCGGCCTCGACGTGCAGAACCTCGTCTCCACCGTCTTCGTCGGCCGCATCGCCGAGGACAGCGAGATCGCCTCCGAGGCCCTGCGGCTGCTACGGGTGCCGGTCGACGACGGCTACGAGGCGACCCTCGCCTCGCTCTCCCAGGCCGACAGCGGCTCGGCGAACCGGCTCGGGTTCCGCGAGTTCGTCATGCGCGACGTCGACGGGCGCGTGCAGAAGGTCCGGGTCGACGTGTCGTACGTCGACGGGCTGCTGGAACACCTGGACACCACCCCCGCCGCGGTCGCCCGGGCCGCCGGGCAACTGCCGACCGTGCTGGCTGATCTGGAGGCGTGACATGGCGAGGGCCCGGGCACGGATCACGGCGCTCCTCATCGCTCTCGGCGTGCTCGCCGGAGCCACGATCTCCTGGCCGCTGATCGGCGCCACACCCGCGTACGCCACCGGCCCGGCCACCCAGGCGCGGGCGGAACTGTGCAGCACCAAGGAGTGGCAGACCGACTTCCGGGCCTGCGTCGGCCGGCTTCAGGCGGTCAGCCAGGACCAGGTCGAGTGCCGTAACGCGCCGGTCCCCGGCGCGCCGGACTCCGGCCTGGCCGGCTGGTTCGCGTCCCGGCCCGACTCGGCCAAGCAGCCCGGCCCGAAGGGTCTCTACAGCGACTACGGGTACGCCGGCTACAGCTACACCACGTACGACGTGGACGGCGGCTGCGCCTCGTCGGTGCTCCATCCGGACTACCGCTTCACCACAATGGTGGCGAACGGGGAGTTCATGTTCGCCAACGCGGTCATCGGCGCGTCGAACGCGCTGCGTGAGCGCGCGTGGGACCCCAGGAGCATGTGGCGCTGGGCCGACCCACTTGTGGAACAGGCCACCAAGGCCGTCTACCAGAAGGTGTTCAGCGTCTTCGGCATCATCACGATCTGCGTGGTGGGCCTCTACCTGCTCTGGCGTTCCCGCCAGTCGGACATGAGCAACGCGATGACCACGGCCGGCTGGGCGATCCTGGTGATGGTGGCGGTGACCGCGTTGGCCGCCTGGCCGGTGAAGTCCGCGAACATCGCCGACAGCACACTGATCACCACGTTGGGCGTGGTGCACGACGCGGTCGGTCCCGCGACCAAGGACATCCCACCGGACAAGTGCGTCCTGCCCAACCCGAGCGCCTGCGTGGACAAGCGTCCGCCGGCCGTGCGGGCGAGCGACACCGCCACCGAGACCATGCTCTACCGCAACTGGCTGCGCGGTGTGCTCGGCTCGGCGGACAGCGAGACGGCCCGGAAGTACGGCCCGGCGCTCTACGACGCCAAGTCCCTGACCTGGGACGAGGCGGCGTCGATCCGCAGCAACCCGGCCACGCGCGATGTGGTGATCAAGGCGAAGCAGCAACAGTGGGCCCGGGTCGCGGAGCAGATCAAGTCGGAGGACCCGGAGGCGTACGAGTATCTCCAGGGCACCAAGGACATGGACCGGATCGGGGCCGGCTTCATCGCGGTCCTCGCCTCGCTGCTGTTCGCCATGTTCGACCTGACCGCGTCGGTGCTGGTGCTGCTCGGCTTCCTGATCTTCCGGTGGGCGGTGATCGCCGCGCCGATCCTCGGCACGGTCGGCCTGATGCGCCCGGCCAGCGCCGGGCTCCGCCGGCTGGCGAATGCCGTGGTGGCCGCCGTGTTCAACATCGCCATCTTCGGCACCGGCGCGGCCATCTACCTCTTCGCGGTCGACCTGATCATGAACACGGCCACGCTGCCCGGCTGGCTCCAGGTGGTCCTGGTCTGGCTCTGCGGAGTGGTGGGGTGGTTGCTGCTGCGACCGTACCGGCGGATCACCCAGCTCGGCGGCAAGGACAGCAGCGAGGCGGTCAGCTCGGCCGGCTCCTGGCACCGCCGGTTCTTCCGGGACATGCGGGTCGCCGCCCGGCTGGACGTGGCCGAGCCCGGCGGCACGAACGAGCCGGCGCTCGGCCGGCGGCGCGGTGTCCCGGCCGACCAGCGCAGCCTCCGGCCGGAGGCCCGGCACGAGGATCCGGCGCACGCCGTCACTACCGTCGAGCGGGAGCGGCCGGACGGCCGGGAACGGCCGGACGAGGCGCCCGCGCCGGAGCGCCGGGCCGGACGTGCCACCACCGCGCCCCGGCCGCGCCGCGCGCCGTCCACCTGGACCGAGCCGGACGTGCCCGAGGAGGTGCCCTCCTATGCGGTCTACCGGCCGGACTCGGCGGACCGCGGCACTCCGACCGCCCGGCCGGCGGCGCGGATCCGCTCCGAGGCCCGGTGAGCCCGGTGCGGCGGGCGGTGGAGTTCCTCTTCACCCGGGTGCTGCGGTCCCGGCTCGGCGTCGCGCTGGTGCTCGCCGTCCTGGTCTTCGGGGTGATCGGCGCCGCCCGGCTCGTCTCCGGCCCCGCCGGGCCGGGCACCGGCGTGGTGGTCCGTCCCACCCAGCCGATCAGCACGGTTGACCCGGAGGCCGGTGAGGACGGGGTGCTGTCCAGCCCGCCGGCCGCCGTCGCCCCGCGGACGCGACCGGGCGAGCCCACCCCGCAGCAGGTCGCCGAGCGGTTCACCACCGCGTGGCTGACCGGCCCCGGCAGCACCGGCGACGCCTGGCAGGTCCGGCTGCGCCCGCTCTCCACAGCGGCGCTGCGGGAGAAGATGACCGGCGCCGACCCGGAGACGGTGCCCGCGCGGCGGGCCACCGGCCCGCCGACGCTGCGCCCCCGCACCGAGTCCTTCGTGGAGGCGTCGATCCCACTGGACAGCGGCACGCTCCGGCTCGAGCTGGTCGCCCCGGACGGGCCGTGGCTGGTGGACGCGGTCGACTGGGAGCGGTCGTGAGCGCCGGGCCGGCCTTCGCCGCGCAGGCCCGGCGCAAGCTGCGCGTCGGCGTGCTGGCCACCGCGGTCACCGCAGTGCTCGCGCTGCTCTGCTGCGCCGGCGGCGCCGGCGCGTTCCTCCTCACCGAGCTGGGCGGCGACCCGGAGGACCCGACGCTCGCCGGCTTGAGCTGCGATCCCGACTACCAGGTGAACCTGACCGGGGACATGCCACGCTTCGCCGAGTACGGCGACGGTCAACTGCGCAACGCCGCCGCCATCATCAAGGTCGGGCAGGAGATGAAGCTGCCCGCCCGCGGCTGGGTGATCGCGCTGGCCACCGCGATGCAGGAGTCCGCGCTGCGCAACCTGGCCAACAGCACGGTGCCGGCGTCGCTGGCCCTGCCGCACGAGGGGGTCGGCGCCGACCACGACTCGCTGGGCCTGTTCCAGCAGCGGCCGGGCTGGGGCAGCGTCCAACAGCGGATGACGCCCTCGTACGCGGCCCGCAAGTTCTATCAGAAGATGGTGCAGGTCCCGAACTGGCAGCAGCGACCGCTCACCGTGGTGGCGCAGCGGGTGCAGGTGAGCGCGTTCCCCGACGCGTACGCCAAGCATGAGGAGTTGGCCGGGCGGATCGTCGACGCGCTCGCCGGCGGGGCGGCCCGGACCGTCGAGATCGCCGGCAAGGCCGTCTGCGACGCGGCGGCCGGGGCCCGCATCGCCGCGTCCGGCTGGACCGCGCCGCTGCCCGGCGGCGTGGTTTCCGGCTTCCGGACCCCTGCCCGCCCGAGTCACGACGGCGTGGACCTGAGGGCGGGCAAGCGCACCGAGATCCACGCTGCCTCGGCCGGCCGGGTGCTGGTCGCCAGGTGCGACCCCGACCACTCCGGCCGACGGGACTGCGACCGGGACGGCTGGCCGGACAAGGGCGGCTGCGGGTGGTTCGTCGACATCCTGCACGCCGGCGGTTTCATCACCCGCTACTGCCACATGATCGAACGCCCCCGGGTACGCCCGGGTCAGCAGGTCGCGGCCGGTGAGGTCATCGGGCTCTCCGGCACCAGCGGCAACTCCTCCGGTCCGCACCTGCACTTCGAGGTGCACCACGACAGCGAACGATCCAGCCGCGGTGCCGAGAACCCGGTGCCCTTCATGCGGCAACGGGGCGCACCGCTGGGCGGGACCGAGTGAGGTGCCGCCGATGAGCGACCCGCTCCCCGATCCCTTCGCGGACCGGCCCGACTGGGCTCCGCTGCCGCCGCGCCCCATCGACATCGTGCCCGCCGTCGGCGGGGCCGAACTGCGCGGTCGCCGCGTGCTGGTCGGCCTGCCCGGCCTCGGCTGGCGCGGCGACCTGCGGGCCGACGAGCGGGTGGTGCAGGGCAGCCGCACCTACGTGCCGGTCATCCCGGAACACGAGTGGTACCGGGCCGAGTCCGAGCAGGTCGAGGTGTTCGCGCCGCTGGTGCCGGTGGAGCGCGTCTGGGTCGAGACGGTCGGTGGACGACGGACACCCCGAGCTTCCACCGGATCGGGCATCCGGCTGGTCTCGCTCGACGCGCCGACCCGCCCGCCGCCCACGCCGGTGTTCGAGGCCGACGCCGTGACCGGGCGCCGGGTGGTGCACGTGGACGGTGGGGAGGAGCGGCGCGACCTGCGGGCGGTCACCGAGACCTACTCCGGCGCCGACGGCGACATCTGCGTCCGGGTGGCACCGGAACTGGAGTGGTACCGCTGGGCCTGGCGCGGCCAGACGCCCAGCACCCTTGAGGTGCCGGTCCACCTGCTCTGGCTGGAGTAGACCGGCGTCAGCCGGCGCGCTGAGCCCTGCACACGCCCCAGCCGTCCTCACGCCTCGTCTCGAATCGCCAGGCTTGCCGGTCGGTCTGCGAGACGCCGTCGACAGAGGCGGAGATGATGAGTTCGACGTCGACCACCGCCATGTCGCCGGACTCTCGGGCGGTCAGCGGACCCCAACTCACCGAGATCGTCGTGGCGAACCGCTGCTCCCGGGCGACCAGGTCGTCCCGCAGTGCCCGCAGACTGTCCAGGTCCGCCCGCCGACTACAGGTGAACTCCTGGGCCTTCGTGTCGTTGCGGTCCTCCAGGAGCGCCTGGATGTAGTTGGCCACGACCACGTCCGGGGCGCTGCGGTCCGGGGCGGTCGCCCGGTCGTACAGCACGAAACCGACCACCGCGCCGCCCGTGCAGAGCAACGCCACCACCCCCGCGACGATCGCGAGCACGGTGCGCAGCGGGCGCTTCGGCCGCACCGGGGCCGGAGCGGGCGCGGGGGGCGCCGACTGCTCCGGCGGGGTCCGCTGCGCCGGTACGCGGGAGACCTGGGAACCGGCGGGGGGCTGCACTGATTCCACCTCCTGAGGCTATCGGCTGCGCGCCGCGTACCCAATGCCTCAGAACTGGTGGATCGTGGCGAACCGCCGGGCGGACGCCGGCCGGCTCCCGGGTGAGGCTGTTCACCGCCGCGCAGCTCACCGCGCCGACGGACATCCCGGTCGACGGCTGCCAGCTGGGTTACCGTCACAGCTCGGGGGGAAGATGTCGGCCTCGGGAAGAGAGGTGGACGCGGTGGCGACTCCGAACGCGCGCGCCGGCCGGGCCGCCGCGCTGCACCGCCGGGCCGAGGCCGCGGCGACCGCGGCGGCCGGCATCCTCGACGAGATCCGACCGGCGCCCGCCGACCACCACCGGCAGTACGAGTTGGCCGAGCGCCTGCGGACGGCGGCCGAGCAGGTGGCGCCCGGTTGGGCCGGTGCGCCGCTGGAGGCGTTGACGCCGGTCACGCCGCCGGGCGACGGCCCGCCGGCCTGGGTCCGGGTCGGCACCGCCGCGCCGCTGGACGACGCCCGTTTCCCCGCGCTGGTGCCGCTGTTCGGCAGCGGCCACCTGAGCATCGACGTCGACGCGGCGGATCCGCGGGTGGCCGGGCCGCTCCGGGCGGTGCTGCTGCGCCTGTTCGCGGCGACGCCGGCCGGTGCGCTGCTGGCGCGGGTCGTCGACGGTGTGCACGGTGACACGTTCGCCGGGTTCGCCGCGCTCGCCGACGCGGGCCTGCTGCCGCCGCCGGCCACCGACCTCGCCGGGTTGCACGCGGTGCTGACCGAGGCGGAGCAGTGGGTGGCCGCGGGGACCGCCCGGCAGCGCGGCCACGATCGTACGCTGCTGCTCGTGGTGGCGTCCCTGCCGGACGGCGCGACCACGGCCGACCTGGAGCGGCTCGCCGACCTCGCCGATCGGGGGCCACGCGCCGGCCTGCACCTGGTGGTCGCCGGCTGGCCCGCCGGCCGGGTGTTGCCCCGGGCCACCCCGATCGCGGTACGCACCGCGTACGCGCTTGTCGGTGACCCGCCCGCGGCCGGGTTCAGCAGTCCGGGCGCCGAGTCGCCGGGCGGGTTGAACTCGCCGGTGTTCGTGGACGACGACCCGCCGGCCGCCCTGGTCACCGAGGTGTGCCGGCGGCTGGCCCGGCAGATCGAGGACGGTTCCCGGCTCGCCCTGCCCGACCTGCTGCCGCCGGACGGGCTGTGGACGGCCGGCTCGGTCGACGGGCTGAGCACCACTGTGGGTGACGCGGCCGGTCGCCCGGTGAGTCTCGGTTTCACCGAGCTGACCCCGCACTGGCTGGTGAGCGGCCGGTCGCAGGCTGGCCGGTCGGCGTTCCTCACCGCCGCGCTGTTCGGGCTGGCCGCCCGGTACGGCCCGGACGAGTTGGCGCTCTACCTGGCCGATCTGGGCGACGGTGAGTCCTTCGTGGAGTTCCTCCAGACCGAGCGGGACCGGTCCTGGGTGCCGCAGGTCCGCGCCGCCGGGATGGCCGCCGACCGGGAATACGTCGCGGACCTGTTGGGCGAGTTGGCGGCCGAGGTGCGCCGCCGCGAGGAGGCGTCCCGGCGGGCCGGCGGGCAGCGCTTCGCCGAGTTGCGCCAGCACCAGTCGCTGCCCCGGATCGTCTGTGTGATCGACAATTTTGCGCTTGTGGTGCACGAGCGGGACCGGCTCGCCGCCGACCTGCTGGCCCGGCTCGACACGTTGGCCCGCGCCGCCCGCTCGTACGGGATCCATCTGGTCCTGGCCGGCGAGGGTGACCTGGGCATCGGCGGTCCGCGTGACCCGCTGCTCGGGCAGTTCCCGGTGCGGGTGGCGCTGCCCGGCGGCTCGGCGGTGCTGGAGCCGGCGAACGACTCGGCGGCCGGTCTGCCGGTGGGCAGCGCGGTGGTCAACACGGCCGGCGGCCTGGGCGGTCCGCGGGGCGCGACCCGGGGTCACGAGCGGATGATCCGTTTCCCGGACCCCTACGCGGATCCGGAGGTCCTCGCCGACCTGCGGCGGCGACTCTGGTCGGCCCGGCCGGAGGGGTCCGTGCCGCCTGTGGTGTTCGCCGGTTACGCCCGCCCGCTGCTCGCCAACGATCCTCGGCACCGGGCCGCGCTTGCCGGCCGGGTCCACGCGCCGGCCGCGCTGCTGGGCCGCGCGGTGGACGTCCGGCGCAGCACCGTGGCGGTCCCGCTCGGGCCGGCCGCCGGGCGGAACCTGGCCGTGCTGGGCCGGGACGAGGAGGCGGAGCGGCTGCTGGTCACCGCGGTCCGTAGCGCGGCGGTGGCCCATCCGGAGCCGGGGCGCTTCGTGCTGGCGCCGCTGGCCAACGGGTCGGCCGAGGCGGCCGGTGTGCTCGCCGTCGAGCTGGCCGGGCGGCACCGGGTGGCGACGGTCGACGCCGCCGGGCTGCGGGCGGCCGTCGAGTCGGGCGAGCCGGGTTACCTGGTGGTGTTCGGGGCGGACGTGCCGGACGCCGCCGAGCTGCCGCCGGAGCTGCTGCGGTCGCTGCTGTTGGAGGGGCCCCCGGCGGGCCGGCACCTGCTCGGCTGGTGGCGTACGCCGGCGCCGCTGGCCGGGCTGCTCGGCCCCGAGGGCGAGGTGGACAAGCTCACCGCGGTGGCGGTCACCGACGTGCCGGGGGGCCGGTTGGAGCAACTCTTCGACCGTCCGGTGTGGTGGCAGCCCCGCCCGGGTCGCGCGGTGCTCTGGGACGGTCCGGTGGAGCAGGGCACGGTCTTCGTGCCGTTCGGCGGCGGGGAGGCGGCCTGATGAGCGAGACGGGCACGGCGGTGCCGGGGCCGCGGGTCGCCGAGCCGACCGTGGCGGTGGACCCCGGCGAGTCGGCCTGGGCGGAATACGTTGCGGTCGCGCGGCAGCTCGACGGCGTACGCCGGGCGGCGGCGACCGCCGCCGGGGAGCAGGCCCGGTCGGTGGCGGCGGCCCGCGAGGAGCTGACCGGGGTACGCGAGCGGCTGGCGTCCCAGCAGTCCCGGCTGCGTGAGCTGGGCGTGCCGGCGATCTCCCTGGTCCCGACGCCGCCGGAGGTGACCGAGGCGGCCCGGTCGATGGCGGGTGGGCCGTCCGCCGTGCTGGCGGCGTTGCGCGCGGCCGGCGGTTGGGCGGACGCGGCGGACGACACCCTGTCCGCGCGCGGCCTGCCCCGGCTGGCCCGCTGGCCGTCCCGCCCGCGCAACCTGCTGGTGTACGGGCCGGCGGCGCTCGTGGTGCCGCTGCTGCAGCTCGCCCTCTATTCGTTCGCCGGCCCGGGTCCGGTGACCGTGCTGGCCCTGCTGGTGGGGCTACCGCTGCCGGCGGTCGCGTTCATGGTGGGCTGGCTCGCGGTGGGTCGGGTCTTCCGCCCGCGTCCGGCCGACCGGGTGGATCGGACGCCCCGGTTCGGCGCCCTGGTCTGCCTGGTGCCGGCGGTGCTCACCGCGGCCGGCCTGCTGCTGGCCATGCTGCCGGGCTGACGACGACGTCCCGCGGGGCGTGGGCCCGCCCGGCACGGCGACGGCCGCGCCTTCCGCAGGTGGGAGCGGGCGGCCGGGTGAGCCGTCGGTCAGCGGTGCATGATCAGGGCCATCGCCTCGGCCCGTGACTTGGCGTCGTGCTGGAGGCCGCCCCGGACCGCGGAGGTGATGGTCTTGGCGCCGGACTTCTGGATGCCCCGCATGGCCATGCACATGTGCTCGCATTCGAGCACCACGATGACGCCGCGGGGGGCGAGGCTGGACATCAGCAGGTCGGCGATCTGTGAGGTGAGCCGTTCCTGCACCTGCGGCCGGCGGGCGAACACTTCGACCAGCCGGGCCAGCTTGGACAGGCCGGTGATCCGGCCGTCCGGGCCGGGGATGTAGCCGATGTGCGCGCTGCCGCGGAACGGCAGCAGGTGGTGCTCGCACAGGCTCATCACGTCGATGTCCCGGACGAGCACCAACTCCTCGTGGTTGGCCTCGAAGGTGGTGCGGAGCACCTGCGCCGGGTCGACGCGGAGGCCGGCGAAGAGTTCGGCGTAGGCGCGGGCCACCCGGGCGGGCGTCTGTTGGAGGCCGTCGCGGTCGGGGTCCTCACCGACGGCGATGAGGATCTCCCGGACCGCCTTCTCGATCCGGCCGAGGTCGACGCTCTGCTCGACCGGGCCGCCGGTCAACTTGCCGCTGATCAGTCGCGCGGCCACGTAGTCGAGCGCGTCGTCCCCGTCGGGCTCGGTCGCGGAAACGGCCGGCTCCCGGTGCGGGGAGCCGGCCGTCGGGTCGCTGCTCAGTGCGTACCGTCCGAGTTGTTGCTGGATCCGCCGCCGACCGAGATGCCGTCGGCCGTGGCCTGCTTCTGCAGCGCGTCCTTCTCGGCCGGGGTGAGCACGGGCGGCTCGGTGGAGGGCTGGCGCTTGCCGAAGCCGTGGTAGGGGGCCATCGGCGGGCGCTTGACCACCCGGGCGCAGATCCGGGCCATGTCGGCGGTGGAGAGGGTTTCCCGCTCCATCAACTCCAGGACCATGTTGTCCAGCACGTCCCGGTATTCCACCAGGATCTCCCAGGCCTCGTCGTGGGCCAGTTCGATCAGCGCGCGCATCTCGCCGTCGATCTCGGCGGCCACCGAGTCGGAGTAGTCCCGTTCGTGGCCCATGTTGCGGCCGAGGAACGGCTCGTCACCGCTGGTGCCGTACTTGATCGCGCCGAGCTTGGAACTCATGCCGTACTGGGTGATCATCGCGCGGGCCAGTTGGGTGGCCTTCTCGATGTCGTTGCCGGCGCCGGTGGTCGGCTCGTGGAACACCAGTTCCTCGGCTGCCCGGCCGCCCAGCGCGTACGCCAGGGTGTCGATCATCTCGGCCCGGGTCTGGGTGTACTTGTCCTCGGTCGGGAGGACCAGCGTGTGACCCAACGACCGGCCCCGGGACAGGATGGTCACCTTGTGCACCGGCGCGGCGTGCGGCAGCGCCCAGGCGACCAGCGCGTGCCCACCCTCGTGGTAGGCGGTGATCTTCTTCTCCTGGTCGCTCATCACCCGGGTCCGGCGCTGCGGACCGGCGATCACCCGGTCGATCGACTCCTCCAGCGAGTCGTTGGTGATGGCCCGCTGCTCCTTGCGCGCGGTGAGCAGCGCGGATTCGTTGATCACGTTGGCCAGGTCGGCCCCGGAGAAGCCCGGGGTGCGCCGGGCGACCGCGTCGAGGTCGACGTCGGGCGTGAACGGCTTGCCCTTGGCGTGCACCCGGAGGATGGCCTTGCGGCCTTCCATGTCGGGGGCGTCGACCGGGATCTGCCTGTCGAACCGGCCCGGCCGCAGCAGCGCCGGGTCGAGGATGTCCGGCCGGTTGGTGGCGGCGATCAGGATGACGCCGCCCTTGGTGTCGAAGCCGTCCATCTCGACCAGGAGCTGGTTGAGCGTCTGCTCCCGCTCGTCGTGGCCGCCGCCCATGCCAGCGCCACGGTGCCGGCCGACGGCGTCGATCTCGTCGACGAAGACGATCGCCGGGGCGTTCGACTTGGCCTGCTCGAAGAGGTCGCGGACCCGGCTGGCGCCGACTCCGACGAACATCTCGACGAAGTCGGAGCCGGAGATGGAGTAGAACGGCACCCCGGCCTCGCCGGCCACCGCGCGGGCCAGCAGGGTCTTGCCGGTGCCGGGCGGGCCGAAGAGCAGCACACCCTTCGGGATCTTGGCGCCGAGGGCCTGGTATTTCGCCGGGTTCTGCAGGAAGTCCTTGATCTCGTGCAGTTCCTCGACGGCCTCTTCCGCCCCGGCCACGTCCGCGAAGGTGGTCTTCGGCGTGTCCTTGGTGATCATCTTCGCCTTGGACTTGCCGAAGTTGAGCACCCGCGAGCCGCCGCCCTGCATCTGCGACATGAAGAACAGCAGCAGGAGCACCAGCAGCGCGATGGGCAGGAGATTGACCAGCAGGCTGACCCAGATGCTGTCCGACGACACCTTGGTGTCGACCGGGCCGGTGATCCGGTCCGCCGCCTCGGCCTCGCGGACCTGGTTCCAGACCTGGCCGCCGACCTCGTACGGGAACTGCGCCTCGATCTTGTCGGTGGTGGTGTCGTCGAACTTGGCCTTGTCCTTCAGGTCGAGTTGGAGCGTCTGCTCCTTGTCCTGGAAGACGACCTTCTCGATGCCACCGGAATTGAGCTGGTCGAGCGCAACGGATGTGTCCACCCGGTGGTAGCTGGGACCAGCGGTGAACAGTTGACTGAGCACAACGGCGCCGAGGATGACCAGGATGATCCAGACCACCGGTCGGCGGAAGAAACGCGTACGTTCCATGCTGTCGTCGGGCGCCGAGACGCCCGCATCCTCCTGATCGACGTCCTGACCGTCTGAATGGTGTCGCCGCCTCGGGCGGCGGCCGGAGCCGCCGTGCGGGCCGGCCCGACCCCCGGGGCGCGCGAACTGCCGCACCACGGTCATTCGACGGTACACCGTTCGCGCGAGGAGTGAGCTTGCGAGCCCCGCAGTCGCGCACATTGATGACTCGATGCGCGCGAGCTGTGAGCTTGTGGGCCCGGCACTTACGCGTTGGGCGAACCAGGGTTCGAGCCGGCGTGGCGGGGAGCTCCGCACCCGACCCGCCCACGCCGCACGGTCACGCGGCTTGCGGGGTCGGGCGTGGAGGGTGCCTCCACGTCACCGGCCCCTACCGTAGACCGGAAGGCTGAGAGCCCGCTGAACGTCCGCTGACGAGCAGCGCGGCGGTCGTTCAGGCGCGGGCGTAGACCTCGGGCTTGAGCACCCCGACGTAGGGCAGCTCGCGGTAGCGCTCACCGAAGTCGAGGCCGTAGCCGACGACGAACTCGGTCGGGATGTCGAAGCCGACGTACTTCACCGGGACCTGCACCTTGACCGCGTCCGGCTTACGGAACAGGGCGACCACCTCGACGCTGGCCGCGGAACGCGACTCCAGGTAGCGCAGCAGCCAGGACAGCGTCAGGCCGGAGTCGACGATGTCCTCGACGACCACCACGTGCCGCCCGGCGATGTTGCGGTCCAGGTCCTTGAGGATGCGCACCACCCCGGACGAGGTGGTGCCCTGGCCGTACGACGAGACGGCCATGAACTCCAACTCGGCGGGTGGGCCCTGGCGGCCCAGCGCGCGGGCGAAGTCGGCCATGAACATGACCGCGCCCTTGAGCACGCAGACGAGCAGGAGACCGTCCTCGACGTGCGCGTAGTCCGCCGAGACCTGCTTGGCCAGCTCCGCCGTCTTCTCGCGGATCTGCGCCTCGGAAATGATCACGTGGTCGATGTCGGCGTCGTACCAGGAGCCGTCAGCCATGCTCCTAGCCTGCCGTACGCCGGATGGCCTCCGTCGGCGGGGCCGCCCCTTTCGGCGCGGTCCCGCCGGGGATTTTCGGCGCGAAGAAAACAAATCACCTCAGCAGGTACGGGAGCGCCAGCGCCGGCCGTCGTCGGTCGGCTTCCAGTCGGCCGAGTCGCGGCTGTCGGCGGTGAGCCCGAGGGCGCTGGCCCCGACGAGCAGGAGCAGGAAGAGCAGGAGCAGCAGGACGGTCATGGCGGCGCTCACTTTCACGTGGTTGATGCTGTTTTCGCCGCCGGTGCGCACCGGACACCACCAAGTCTGCGGCCCGCCGTCCGCTCCGGACAGTGGCAGAAATGCCATAGAGCATCGATTTACTGCCATCGACCGGGTTACCCTCGTCACATGCTCCGTACCGTCGCCGTGCTCGCCCTCGACGACGTCGCCGCGTTCGAACTCGGCGTCCTCGCCGAGGTCTTCGGCACCGACCGCACCGCCGACGGCTTCCCCGGCTACCGGTTCGACGTCTGCACCGCCGACGGCGGCCCGGTGCGTAGCCGGTCCGGTTTCCTGCTCACCCCGACCGCCGACCTCACCCCGGTCGACGACGCCGATCTGGTCGCGGTGCCGGCGCACCCGGGCGACACACCCGTGCCCGGGCCCGTGCTGGCCGCGCTGCGCCGCGCCGCCGACCGGGGCGCCTGGCTGCTCAGCGTCTGCTCCGGCGCATTCGTGCTGGGCCGGGCCGGGCTGCTCGACGGGCGGGACTGCACCACCCACTGGCGGCACGTCGACGAGCTCCAAGCGCAGTTCCCGACGGCTCGGGTCCGGTGCAACTCGCTCTACGTGCCGGACGGCCGGCTGCTCACCAGCGCCGGCACCGCCGCCGGGATCGACGCCTGCCTGCACCTGGTCCGCCAGGAGCACGGCTCGGCGGTGGCCACCCGGCTGGCCCGGCGGATGGTGGTCCCGCCGCACCGCGACGGCGGCCAGGCGCAATACGTGGAGGCGCCCATCCCGAGAGCACCGGAGGCGGCCACCCTCGAACCGGTGCTGGAGTGGCTGATGGGCCACCTGCACCGCGGCGTGAGCGTGGACGAGATGGCCGCCCGCGCCGGCATGGCTCCGCGCACCTTCGCCCGCCGGTTCCGCGCCGAGACCGGCACCACCCCGCACGACTGGCTGACCAACCAGCGGGTGCTGCTGGCCCGCCGGTTGCTGGAGGACACCCGGCTCAGCGTGGAGCGCGTCGCCGACCGGGCCGGCTTCGGGGACGCGGCGGCGCTGCGGCACCACTTCACCCGCCGGGTCGGCACCACGCCGCAGTCCTACCGGACCACCTTCCGGGAGCGCGTCGACGCCTGACCGGCACCCGGGAAAGCCGTTAAGCGGGGCCCCCGCCGATACCGGAGGCGTTAAGCGGGGCCCCCGCCTTGCACCAGACGGCCCGAGTGGCGGCGTACCGGCAGGCCGCCGGGCAGGTGCGTCGGGCCCTGCCCGCGCCAGTCGGTGACCAGGGCGTCGAGCGCGGCCACGTGCCGGTGGGACAGGTCGGCCGGCGCGGCGCCCAACTCCCGCGCCCAGGCGTGCAACACCCGGGTGCGCACCGCCGCCGGCAACGCGGAGAGACCGTCCACCGAGAGCCCGCCGCCGGCGGTCCGGACGTCGGCGAGCGCGGCGGCGGCCAGCGCGTCCAGCGCGGCCACGTCGGCCGCGAGCAGGCGGGCGGTCCGGGCCAGGTTCGCCACCACGCCCGGCCCGAGCGCGTCGACAAGCGCCGGCAACGCCGCGGCCCGGACCCGGGACCGGGCGTACGCCGGGTCGGTGTTGTGCGGATCGGCCCACGTCACCAGCCCGAGCGCGGCACAGGCGGCCCGGGTGTCGCAGCGCGCCACGTCGAGCAGCGGGCGCAGCAGCGGCACGCCGTCCCACTCCCGCCGCACCGGCATCCCGGACAACCCTCGTGGGCCGGCGCCCCGGGCCAGCGCGAGCAGCACGGTTTCCGCCTGGTCGTCCCGGGTGTGCCCGAGCAGCACCCCGGCCGCGGCGTGCCGCCGGGCCGCCGCGACCAGCGCCTCGTAACGGGCCGTCCGGGCCGCCGCCTCCGGGCCGCCGGGGCCGGTCACCCGCACCGCGACCACCTCGACCGGGTCGAGACCGGCGGTACGGGCCCAGCCGGCGACCGCGTCGGCCCGATCGGCCGAACCCGGTTGCAGTCCGTGGTCGACGGTCACCAGCCCGGCCGGACGGCCGAGCCGCGGCGCCACGAACGCGGTGGCCGCGGCCAGGGCCAGCGAGTCGGGACCGCCGGAGCAGGCCACCAGCACGGGTCCGGCCCCGGGCAGCCCGGTCAGCAGCCGGCGCACGGCGAGGCGCACGGCGGCGACCGCCGGCGCGACCGGCGACCGCTCCGGCGGCGCGGCCGGTTCAGCCGGCGGTCGGGGTGGCACCGGCCGGCCCGTGCACCCGGGACACCCACGCCTCCGGGTCGCCCAGCTCGTCGAGCCGGGGCAGGGTGAGCGGGGACGAGAAGATCTTGTTGAAGCCGGCCATGCCGACCCGCTCCACCACGCCGTGCACGAACTTGCGCCCCTCGGCGTACTGGCGCATCTTGACCTCGACGCCGAGCAGCCGGCGGATCGCCTTCTCCAGCGGGTTGCCGGACTCCCGGCGGCGGTTGAACGCCGCCCGGATCGACTCGACGCTGGGGATCACCGTCGGGCCGACGCCGTCCATCACGAACTCGGCGTGCCCCTCCAGCAGCGTCATCAGCGCGGTCAGCCGGTCCAGCACGGCGCGCTGCGCCGGGGTCTGCACGATGTCGAGCACGCTGGCCCGGCTCTCCGGGTCCTTCACCGCGTCGGAGAGCGTGGCCACCCCGCGGCGCAGGCGCTCCAGCAGGTGCTCGCCGCCCTGCGAGGCGTCCACGAACGCCTGCACCTCACCGAGGAAGTAGGCGCGCATCCACGGCACGGCGGTGAACTGGGTCCGGTGGGTCACCTCGTGCAGGCACACCCACAGCCGGAAGTCACGCGGGTCGGCGCCGAGCTTCCGCTCGACCTCGACGATGTTCGGAGCGACAAGCAGCAGTTGGCCGGGGTCGCCGGCGAAGACCTCGTACTGGCCGAGCACCCGGCCGGACAGGTAGGCCAGCACGGTGCCGGCCTGCACGCCGGTCAGCCGGGAGCCGATCGCCTCGGTGAACGCGCCCGGCCGCTTGTCGCCGGAGAGTCGCTCGACCAGCGGGGTGACCACCTCACGCAGCCCGGCGATGTTGGCCGCCGCCCAGTCCCGGCGGTCGACCACGCGCACCGGCGGGTGGGCCACCTGGGCCCGCAGGCCGGTGTGGTCGGCCACGTGACCGGCGGCCTCCTCGGTCAGTCGGCGCAGATCACCGACGACGTCGGTGGCCTCGGTGTACGACACCCGAGGGCCCGACTTGCTCAGCGCCCCCGCGGTGGCGGCGGCCAGATCCCAGTCCACGAACTGCGCCATGAACCCACCGTACCCGCGCCGGGACACCCCCACCCGGGCTCGCGGCGGCCGATCGACGGCGGTCGGTCAGCGGCAGCCGCAGCCGGCCAGCGCGGACGTGATCCGGTCGAGCGCCTGCCGGGTCTCGTCGAGCGAACCCTGCGTCCGGTCGGTGAGCACGGCGAACGTGAGCAGCCGGCCGTCGGCGGTGGTCACCGTCCCGGCGATGGCGTTCACCCCGCTCAGCGTGCCGGTCTTGGCGCGCACCACGCCGGCGCCGGTCCGGGTGGCCGCCACCCGGTAGCGCTCGTCCAGCGTGCCGGACCAACCGCCGACCGGCAGGCCGCCGAAGATCGCGGCCAGCTCGGGGTGGCTCCCGTTGCCGGCGAGCGTGATCAGGTCGGTGAGCAGCGAGGGGCTGATCCGGTTGGTGCGGGACAGCCCGCTGCCGTCGGCCAGGCTGATCTCGCCGGCCGGCAGCCCCAGTTCGCCGAGCACCTCGTCGGTGGCCGCCGCACCCCCGACGAACGACGCGGGCTTGCCCTTGGCCAGCGCCACCTGGCGGGCCATCGCCTCGGCGATCACGTTGTCACTGTCGCTGATCATGATGTCGACCAGCCGGATCACCGGCAACGACTCGACCTGGCCCAACTCGGCCCCGCCCGCCGGTGCGGTCCCCCGCGTCACCTGGGCGGCGCCGCCGCCGAGCCCGAGCAACTTCGCGAACTGCCGGCCGGCGGTCAGGTCCGGCTCCGGGACCCGGTCCGCGGCGTGGTTGGTCTCCTCGGCGGTACGCCGGGCCCGCACCGGGTCCTGCCGGGCGCCGTCGGTCATCAGCGCGGTGATGGCCGCGCCGAAGCCGCCGGTGGGGATGTCCGCGTCCCACCCCGGCTCGAAGACCGGGCCGCGGAACAGCGAGGAGTCCACGATCACCTTCGTCGGGGCGGTGCCGCCGAGCGCGGCGCGCACCTGGGCGGCGAGGTCGTCCAGCCGGGCCGCGCCCGGGTAGAAGGCGTTCTTGCGGTCCACCGCGAGGGTGGGGTCGCCGCCGCCGACCAGGACCACCTCGCCCGGGTTCGCGCCGGCCACCGCCCGGGTCGGGATCCGGTGGGCCGGGCCACGCGCGGAGAGCACCGCGACACCGGTGGCCAGCTTGGTCACCGAGGCGGGCACGGTGGGCGTGTCCGGTCCGCTGCCATAGAGCGCCTGGCCGGTGGCCACGTCCGCCACCGACACGTGCACCCGGTCGCCGAGCGCGGCGGCGCGTACCAGCGGATTCAGGGTGGCGCGGAGGCCGGCCCCGGTGGGCAGCGGCGCGTTCGCGTCCGGGCCGGCGAGCACGGCCGGCGGGTCGGGCTCGGGCGGCACGGCGGCCGGGCCGGACGGGGTGCCCGTGCCGCCCAGCCAGCCGGCGACCGGGCCGGGGCGGAGCACGGCCAGCCCGGCCACGGCGAGGACCAGCACCAGCACCCCGCAGATCGCCACGACCAGCCGGCCCCGGCGGCGCGGCGCGGCGGGTGGCGGGGAGAGCGGTGGCGGGACCGCCCCGGCCGGCGGGACCGGCGGGCTCACCGGGATCGGGGCCGGCCAGTGGCCCGGGTTCGCCCGGCCGTCCGGGCGGCCGACGGGGGCCGACCCGGTGGCGGGGGCCCCACGGTGGGTCAGGTTGGCGCCGGGGACGGACACCCGGCCGGTGACGCCGCCGGGGCCGGAACCGGATCCGGCGGACCGCCGCGCGTCAACCCCCTCGGGGCGGTAGTGTGAGTCTTCCCTCCCCACGGCCCCCTCCTCCTCCGCTCGAAATCACCTTGGGTGACACTACTTCGGTCCGAACACTATGCGGCGGCCGGAGCCGGCGGGGGCGTTCCTCGGCGTGCGGGCGGCTAACCGCTGGTTTCCGTTGGCCAGCGTGGGCAGACGAGGGAGCGTGGAAGATGGATTTCGACGTCACGGTTGAGATCCCGAAGGGTCACCGCAACAAGTACGAGGTGGACCACGCGACCGGCCGGATCCGGCTGGACCGCACCCTCTTCACCTCCACCCAGTACCCGGCCGACTACGGCTTCATCGAGGGCACCCTGGGCGAGGACGGCGACCCGCTGGACGCGCTGGTGCTGGTGCCCGAACCGACCTTCCCGGGCTGCCTGATCCGCTGCCGCACCATCGGCATGTTCCGGATGACCGACGAGAAGGGCGGCGACGACAAGGTCCTCTGCGTGCCCTACGAGGACCCGCGCCAGGAGCACCTGCGCGACATCCACCACCTGGGCGAGTTCGACCGGCTGGAGATCCAGCACTTCTTCGAGGTCTACAAGGACCTGGAACCGGGCAAGTCGGTCGAGGGCGCGACCTGGGTCGGCCGGGTCGAGGCGGAGGCGGAGATCGTCGCCTCCTACCGGCGCGCCAAGGAGGCCGCGGAGCGCGGCGAGACGCTGCACTGACGGCGAGACTTCCGGGCCCGGGTCGCACACGCGGCCCGGGCCCTGCCGCGTTCAGGCGAGCAGGCCGCGGGCCCGGTCGTAGAGGTCGAGCACCGCGCAGGCCACCGGGACCACCGCGACCACCAACGCGGTGTCGGTCAGGTCGGCCAGCCGGCCGAGGTACGGCGAGACCGGGCGGCGGGCGTACGTGGCGCCGGCGGTGACCGCCACCAGGGCCAGCGCCGCCCCGCCCAGGGTCAGCGCGAGCCGGCCGCCCGGTCCGGCCCGTTCCGCGAGCACCGCGCCGAGCAGGGCGAAACCGCCCAGCCCGGCGGCGACCGCCGGCACCCGGTGCCGAACCGCCACGAACAGCCGGGAGCGCAGCAGCAGCACCGCGCAGCCGACGGCCACCAGCAGCCGCCCGGCCGTGCCGCCGGTGGCGACGAGCACCGCGGCGGCGCCCACGGCCAGCACCGCGTGCCCGAGCAGCATCCCGGTCAACGCCTCCTCGGCGCGGGCCACCGCAGCGTGCACCCGACCCCGGTCGGGCAGGTCGCGGGTGCCGGCCGGGGTGGGCAGGGTGAGCGGCGGCAGCGGCAGCCGGCCCACCCGGATGGCCAGCAGCGGCAGCCCGCCGAGCGCGAAGACCAGCACCCCGAGCAACACGGCCGCCGCGCCGGCCGGGCCGAGCGGCAACGCGCCGAGCGCGGTCGCCGCGCCGGCCACGCCGACCGTCACGCCGGCCACCGGAACCCGGGACCGGTGCGCCACGCCGAGCAGGCCGAGCACCGCCGCCAGCAGCAGCGCCACCGAGCCGACGAGCAGTTCGGGGGCGCCCACCCAGCGCAGGCCGGGAATCGGGCCGACCGGGTCACCCGAACCGACCGCGAGCGCGCCGGCGGTCGCCGCCCAGGGCAGCGCGTATCCGCCGAGGGTGACGCCGACCGGGCCGTCGGCGTAGGCGCGTGAGGCCGCGGTGGCGGCGAGCACCAGCGTCAGGGCGACCGCCGCGGCGACCGGCCAACCACCGCCCCCGGGCCCGCCCGACAGCACCGCGGCCAGCCCGACGGCCAGCGGCACGCCGGCGCCGGCCAGCGCGGCGGCCCGGGTCGACCCGGCCGACCAGGCGGCGCCTCGTCGACGGGCCCCGTCGACGATCGCCTCGACCACGTCGTCGTACTCCAGCTCGGGCCACTCGGCGCGGGCCGGCACGAGATGCAGCACCTCACCGTCGCGGACCCCCTGCGGCAGCAGCGCCTGGGCGGTGGCCAGCACCGCGCCGTCGGTGCGTCGCAGCACCCACCCGCCGTGTCGTTCGCCGTCGTCGGCCAGCCCCTCCCCGGCGTGCCGGAGCACCTCCGGCAGCAGCTCGGCCAGGGGAACCTGCTCCGGCAGGGCCACGTCGACGCGGCGGCGGGGCGCGCTGATCGTGACCCGGGCGAGCCCGCTTGTCATCGACGTATCTCCATCATGTGGCCGGATCGGTGGCTGACGGACGAGAGGACTTTACCTACCATGAGCCAGGCTCGGGTTACCGAGAGCCATGGGAGGCTCCGTGTCCACTGTCGTCATCAAGCGGCCACCGCGCCGCCCGGCCCCGGAGATCCCGGTCGGCGAGCTGCCCGTCGAGGCGCCGCCGGAGATCCCCGCCACGGCCGGCGGGCGCTGGCAGCAGGCGCTGCTGGTGCTGCCGATGCTCGGCGGCACGGTGGCCATGGCGATGATGTTCGGCCGGGGCGGCGGGGCCTACTCGTACGCGGTGGGCGGCATGTTCGGGCTCTCGTCGCTGGCGATGCTGGTGACCACCTGGGGCAACGCCGGCCCGAAGAAGTCCGAGCTGATGGCCGCCCGCCGGGAATACCTGCGCCACCTGGCCGCACTGCGCCGCCGGGTCCGGGAGACCGCCGGCGCCCAGCGGGCCGGCCTCGCCTACCGCCACCCGGAGCCCGGGCGGCTCTGGTCCACCGTCGACAGCCACCGGGTGTGGGAACGCCGCCCCGGCGACCCGGACTTCGCCGTGGTCCGCGTCGGCGTCGGCCCGCAGACCCTGGCCACCCCGCTGGTCCCGCCGTTCACCCGGCCGCTGGAGGAGTTGGAGCCGATGACCGCGGGGGCGCTGCGGCGCTTCCTGGACGCGTACTCGGTGGTGCCGGACCTGCCGGTGGCGCTGTCGCTGCGCAGCTTCGCCCGGGTGTTCGTGCGCGGCCCGGCCGGGGCGGTGCGCGGGTCCGGCTCGCCGCAGGCGCAGGCGCTGGCCCGGGCGGTGCTCACCCAGCTCGCCGTCTTCCACGCCCCGGACGAGCTGCTGATCGCGGTCTGCGCCGGGCCGGAGCGCCGGGAGGGGTGGGAGTGGGTGAAGTGGCTGCCGCACGCCCACCATCCGGCCCGCACCGACGCGCTCGGCCCGGTGCGCCTGGTCGCCAGCTCCGCCGCCGACCTGGAACGGCTCCTCGGCGACGTGCTCGGCAGCCGGTCCCGGTTCAGCCCGCACGGCCCGGCGACCGACGGGCCGCACGTGGTGGTGGTGCTCGACGGGGGCGATCTGACCGGGGCGGCCGACCTAGCCGGTGACGGCGGCATCGACGCGGTCACCGTGCTCGACCTGGACACCCCGCCGCCCCGGCTGCTCGACCGCTACGCCCTGCTGCTCGACCTGGTCGACGGCCGGCTGCACTCGCACTCGGCGGAGGGGCCCGCCGAGGTGGGCGTCGCCGACGCGCTGGCACCGGCCGACGCGGAGGCGGTGGCCCGGCGGCTCGCGCCGCTGCGGCTGGCCGGCACCGCGCGCGGGCCGGACGCGCCGCCCGGCGCCGAGCCGGGCCTGCCGGAGCTGCTCGGCCTCGGCGACCCGGAAAGCTTCACCGCCGAGCAGGGCTGGACGCCCCGCGCCGCCCGGGACCGGCTGCGGGTGCCGATCGGGGTGGGCGCCGACGGCGGGGCGATCGAGCTCGACCTGAAGGAGTCGGCGCTGGACGGCATGGGCCCGCACGGGCTGCTGATCGGCGCCACCGGCTCGGGCAAGTCGGAACTGCTCCGCACGCTGGTGCTCGGGCTGGCCGCCACGCACAGCTCGGAGCAGCTCAACTTCGTGCTCGTCGACTTCAAGGGCGGCGCCACCTTCGCGCCGTTCGAGCGGCTGCCGCACACCGCCGCCGTGATCACCAACCTGGCCGACGCGCTGCCCCTGGTCGACCGGATGGTCGACGCCATCAACGGCGAGCTGATGCGCCGGCAGGAGCTGCTGCGCCGGGCCGGCAACTTCGCGAGCCTCCGCGACTACGAGCGGGCCCGGGCGGCCGGCAGCCCGCTCGCCCCGCTGCCGTCGCTGCTGCTGATCTGCGACGAGTTCTCCGAGCTGCTCTCCGCCAAGCCCGACTTCATCGACCTGTTCGTGCAGATCGGCCGGCTGGGCCGGTCGCTCGGGGTGCACCTGCTGCTGGCCAGCCAGCGGTTGGAGGAGGGACGGCTGCGCGGGCTGGACACCCACCTGTCGTACCGGATCGGGTTGCGCACGTTCTCCGCGCTGGAGTCCCGGACGGTGCTCGGCGTGCCGGACGCGCACGAGCTGCCCCGCAGCCCGGGGCACGGCTACCTGCGCTCCGGCACCGACCCGCTGGTCCGCTTCAAGGCCGCGTACGTCTCCGGTGCGGTCCGTCGCCGCCCCGGCCCGGCGGGCGCGGCCGGCGGGGGCGCGGCACGGGTGTTCGCGTTCTCGACCCACCTCGCGCCGGCGCCCCGACCGGCCGCGCCGGCCGTGCCCGGAGACGAGGAGGAGAACGGCGGGACGCTGCTCGATCTCATGGTCGACCGGCTGGCCGGGCAGGGCCCGCCGGCACACCGGGTGTGGCTGCCCCCGTTGGACGCCTCCCCCACGCTCGACGAGCTGCTCGGCCCGCTCGGCGCCGACCCGCTACGCGGGCTCACCGTGGCCAACCCCGAGCTGCACGGCGCGTTGCAGGTGCCGGTGGCCGTGGTGGACAAGCCGTTCGAGCAGCGGCGGGACCTGTTGTGGCTGGCCCTGGACGGCGCGGCCGGGCACGTCGCGGTGGTCGGCACCACCCGCAGCGGCCGGTCCGGCCTGCTGCGCACGCTGATCTGCGCGCTGGCGCTCACCCACACCCCGGCCGAGGTGCAGGTCTACTGCCTCGACTTCGGCGGCGGGACGCTCGGCGCGCTGCGCGACCTGCCGCACGTCGGCGGCGTCACCGGGCGGACCGACGGCACCGCGGTCCGCCGTACCGTCGGTGAGGTCGCCGGCCTGCTCGCCGAGCGGGAGCGGCGATTCGCCGAGTTTGGGGTGGAGTCGATGGCGGCCTGGCGCCGGCGACGGGCCGCGACCGGCGTGGGCGCGGCGGCCGGGGCCGACCGGTTCGGGGACGTGTTCCTGGTCGTCGACGGCTGGAACACGCTGCGCGGCGAGTACGAGGACCTGGAGCCACTGGTCACCGAGTTGGCGACCCGGGGGCTGGCGTACGGGGTGCACGTGGTGGCGAGCGCGCTGCGCTGGTCGGACTTCCGGCCGGCGATCCGCGACCTGTTCGGCTCCCGGCTGGAGCTGCGCCTCGGTGACCCGTCCGACTCGGTGGTGGCCAAGCGCGCGCTGGCGGCGACCGTGCCGGAGGAGCGGCCGGGGCGCGGGATCACCGCGGGCGGGCTGCACTTCCTCACCGCGCAGTCCCGGACGGCCGGCCCGGAGGGCGAGACCGGCGACCTGGTCAAGGCGGTGGCCGGCGGGTGGACCGGTCCGGTGGCGCCCCGGGTGCGGCTGCTCCCGCCGGTGCTGCCGTACGCCGAGCTGGACCAGAGCGCGACCGGCGGGCTGGCGTTCCCGGTGGGGGTGGCCGAGGCGGACCTGTCCCCGGTGGTGCTGGACTTCGCCACCGAGCCGAACTTCGTGGTCTTCGGCGACGCCGAGTGCGGCAAGTCGTCGTTCCTGCGCGCGTTGGCCACCTCGATCGTCGGCCGGTTCACGCCGGAACAGGCCCGGATCATCCTGGTCGACTACCGGCGCAGCCTGATGGGCGCGATCGAGACGCCGCACCTGATCGGCTACGGCACGGCCGCGCCGCACACCGCCGAGCTGATCGAGTCGGCGGCCGGCTACCTGCACGGGCGGCAGCCCGGCCCCCAGGTGACCCCGGCCGAGTTGCGCGCCCGGTCGTGGTGGACCGGGCCGGAGCTGTTCGTGCTGGTCGACGACTACGACCTGGTGGCCGGCGGACCGACGAACCCGTTGCGCGCGCTGGAGGAGCACCTGCCGCACGCCCGGGACGTCGGTCTGCACCTGGTGCTGGCGCGGCGCTCCGGCGGCGCCGGCCGGGCCGCGTACGAGCCGATCATCCAGCGGTTGCGGGAGTTGTCCACGGCCGGTCTGGTGATGTCGGGCGGCCCGGAGGAGGGGCCGCTCGTCGGTCAGGTGAAGGCCGGGCCGCTGCCCCCGGGCCGGGCCCGCCTGGTCACCCGTCGCGAGGGCGTGCGTCTGGTGCAGTTGGCTCATCTCCCGCCCGGGTGAGCGGGTCCGCGGAGTTGCCCCGTGACGGCCGGGACAACCGGTAATCTCCGAGCAGCATGTGTCGGAAGCGACGGAATGGCTGGGGAATGTGACCAGGGATCGGCAGGGACTTCCCGACGTGCCGCCCCGGCGTCTGGCCGGGCGGGCAGTGCTCGCCGCCGCGGCGGCGCTGGCCGTCACGGCCGGTCCGCCGGCGTCACCGGCGCACGCCGCGCCCTCCGCTCCCGTCGCCGTCCGGGCGCCGTCCTGGTCTCCCGCGGACCGGGTGCTCCGCACCGATCAGGTCCGGGACGAGCAGTGGCAGTTGGCGGAGTTGCGGGCGAAGACCGCCTGGCGGACGTCCACCGGGCGCGGCGTGGTGGTCGCGGTGATCGACTCGGGGGTGGATGGTTCGCACCCCGACCTGGCCGGCCAGGTGCTGCCCGGCCTCGACCTGGTCGCACCGGCCGGCACGGACGATCCGGACCCGGTCGGGCACGGCACCACGGTGGCCGGGCTGATCGCCGGGCGGGCCGACGACGACCGGGGCGTGGTGGGGCTGGCGCCGGATGCCAAGATCCTGCCGATCCGGGTGCTGGACGCCGAGAACCGGTACGACGACGCCCTGGTGATCGCGAAGGCGGTTCGCTGGGCGGTCGACAGGGGCGCCCGGGTGATCAACCTGTCGCTCGGCGGCAGCGGTGACAGCCCGGCCCTGGCGGCGGCGCTCGACTACGCCTTCGCCCGGGACGTGGTGGTGGTCGCCTGCACCGGCAACCTGGCCACCTCGACCACCACGAAGGTCTGGTACCCGGCCCGGGAGCCGGGCGTGCTCGCGGTCACCGGCCTGGACCGCGACAGCGAGAACCTCTGGTCCGGTTCGATCACCGGTCACGAGACGGTGCTCAGCGCCCCAGCCACCGCCCTCTACGGCGCGCGGTCGCGGGGCGGCTACTGGCGGGTGCAGGGGACGAGCTTCGCCGCGCCGCTGGTCGCCGCCACGGCCGCCCTGGTCCGGGCCGGATATCCGAAGATGACCGCCGGTGACGTGGTCAACCGGCTGATCAGCACCGCCCGTGATCTCGGCGCGACCGGCCGGGACGACCGGTTCGGCTACGGCATGGTCGACCCGGTGGCCGCGCTCACCGCCGACGTGCCGGCGGTGGGGCAGAACCCGCTGGACGACAACGCCTCCCCCGGCGTGGTGGGTTTCGGACCCGCGCCGGGCGAGGGGCCGGACACCCGGGCCGCGGCGGCGGGGCAGGGCGGTGACCCGTTCGCCGGCCCGGGGAAGACCGGATGGTCGGCCCGCGCGGCGGGGCAGGCCGAGGTGTCCGCGCCGGAGCGGCTCTGGACCGGCCTGGCCGTGTTCGTCGCCCTGCTCACCGGCGCCGCCCTGATGGTGCGCCGATTCCGGCGGGCCCGTCGCTGACCGGTCTGGCCGGGTCCCGCCCGGGGTAGTGAACGGCGCATGAACACGATCGGCCCCACGTCCACCCGCGACCGGTCCTGGCGGAGCCGCCGCCTGGACCCCGACCACTCGCTGGGTCTACGGCTCACCCTGGCCGCCGCCGCGGCGATCCTGGTGCTGGTGCCGTTCGCCCTGCTCGGGCTGCTGGTGCTGGGGGCGTGGCCGCCGTTGCTCCGGCTGGACGCGGCGGTCGCCGACGGGTTCCACGGCTACGCGCTGGCGCATCCGGCCTGGGTGCGGGTGATGACCGTGTGGACGCACGTGTTCGGGCCGGGCCCGCTGCGGGTGGCCGCCTCGGTGGTGGTGGTCTGGCTGCTGCGGCGCCGGGCTCCGCGGCTGGCCGCCTGGGTGGTCACCACGATGGTGGTCGGCGGGCTGCTCGGCGCGTTGCTCAAGCTGCTGGTCGGCCGGCACCGCCCGGACCTGTTGGAGCCGGTGGCCCGGGCCGCCGGCTACTCGTTCCCGTCCGGGCACGCGCTGAACGCGGCACTGGCCGCCGGGGTGCTGCTGCTGGTCTTCCTGCCGTTCGCCCGGCACCGCCCGGCCGGGCGGGCCGCGTTGTGGCTCGCGGCGACGCTGCTCACCGTGGTGACCGGGCTCAGCCGGATCGCGCTGGGCGTGCACTGGACCAGCGACGTGCTGGGCGGCTGGGTGCTGGGGGTGGCGGTGGTCGCGGCCACCGCGGCCGGTTTCGCCACCTGGCGGACCGGGATGGGTCACCGCTCGGTGCGCCCGTTGCGGGAGGGGGTCGAGCCGGAGCTGGCCGATCCGGGTCCGCCGGGCCGGCGGGCGTAGCGCCGGGCACGCCGGGGTAAAGGGCCGCTCATGTTCGATGTCGCGGTCCAGATCGCCCGGCGCGTCCTACTGCCGGTGTCCCTGCTCTTCGCCGTCATGGTGGGGTTGGGTCTGCTGGTCACCCGGGTGTTCACGCACACCTGGCCGTTCACCGTGGAGGACGGGGTGAACCGCGAGTTCGCGGGCGACCGGACGCCCGGCTGGAACGACGTTTCGCTGGTCTTCAGCACGCTGGCCAGCACCCAGATGATCGTGGTGGTGACGGTGCTGGCCGCGCTGGTGCTGCGGCTGGTGCTGCACCGCTGGCGGGAGCCGATCTTCCTCTGCGCGGCGGTGACCGCCCAGGCGCTGATCTTCCTGTTCACCACCATGGTGATCGACCGGCAGCGCCCGGCGGTGGAGCACATGGACGCCTCCCCGCCCACCTCCAGCTTCCCCTCGGGGCACACCTCGGCGGCGACCGCGCTCTACGTCGGCCTGGCGTTGCTGCTGGCGCTGCGGGCCCGTAGCACCCCGGCCAAGGCCGCCTGGTGGTCGCTGCTGGTGCTGGTGCCGGTCGGGGTGGCGCTCACCCGGATGTACCGGGGCATGCATCACCCGAGTGACGTGGTGGCCTCGTTCCTCAACGGCGTCACCTGCGTGGTCATCATGGCGCGGGCCGCGCTGGACCGGACGCTCACCTGGGGCCGGGCGAAGATGCCGCTGGGCCGGTCGGGTGACGACGTGGCGCCGGCCGCGACCGCGGCGGGCGGCTGACCGCCGCGCCGGCCACCCGGAGCCGGCCGGTTCAGGTGCAGTCGCCGGTGGCCACACCTCGGGTACGCTCCGCGCCGGTCAGCGCCACCGAGCGCGCCTCGGCCGCGGTCACCGCGAAGCCGGTGTTCGGGTCGTCCGCGGCAGCCGCGAAGATCACCCCGAGTACGAGGCCGTTCGCGGAGACCAGCGGACCGCCCGAGTTGCCGCTGCGCACCAGTGCCCGGATCGTGTAGATCTCCCGTGTCACGTCGCCGGAGGAGTAGATGTCCGGCCCGGTGATCCGGTCGACGTCGCGCACCCGGGCCGGCCGGGCGTCGTACGGGCCGTCGAGGGGGAAGCCGAGCACTATCGCGTCCGCGCCGCTGGCGGCCGCCCCGGCGGCGAAGCGCAGCGACGGCCCGGGCAGGCCTGGCACGTGCAGCACGGCCAGGTCCCGCTCCGGGTCGTAGACGACCACCTCGCCGTCGTAGCGCTCGCCGCGCAACTCCACCGCCACCGAGCGGGTGCCGGCCACCACGTGCGCGTTTGTCATCACCCGGTCGTCGGCGTAGACGAAGCCGGAACCCTCGATCCGGCGGGAGCAGCTCGGCGCGGAGCCGAGCACCTTCACCACGGACCGCTTGCTGTTCTGCACCACCTGGGAGTTGGCCAGCGCCGGGTCGGGCGGGGCGACCTGCCGGGCGTTGGTGCTGCCCAGACCGTTGAACACGTCGGGGAAGCCGTTGGTGTCGACGGTGTCCCGCAGCGCGGTGGAGAGTTCCTGGGCCCGGTCCGGCAGCACCCGATCCACCACGGTGAGCAGCGCGCTGTTCTTGACCGAGGCGGCCAGCCAGGGCACCGAGGAGGACCCCAGCGGCACCGCGACCAGCCACGCCACCAGCATCACCGCGACGACAGAGATGAACGCGCCGCCGATGTCGTCGACCTTTTTCCCGGCCGGCCCGGTGATGGCCGCGCGCAGGTTGGAGCCGAGCCATCCGGCCAGGGCCTGGCCCAGCACGGCGAGCCCGAAGATCGCCACCAGGGAGACCAGCACCCGGGTGCCGCTGGCCGCGAACTGCTGGGCGATCAGCGGGCCGACCTGGAGGCCGAGCAGCGCGCCCAGGAAGAACCCGGAGAACGACAGGGCACCGATGACGAAGCCCTGACGGTATCCGCTGATCGCGAACACGAGCATGAGCAGGAGCAGGACGAGATCCACGGCGGACACGACCCAAGGGTACGGGCACCGGGCCCGGGGGCGGCTCAGCGCTCGCTGAACGTGACCTGAGGATGCGCACGGGTGATCAGCGCACCGGGCTCTCGTCGGCGGCGTCCGTGCCGGCCGACGGCGCGGGGGCGGCGACGGGCGGCAGCTCCACCACCCGCGAGCGCGGCCAGGGCCGGGTCCAGCCGCCCATCTCCAGCAGGGTGTCGATGACGCCGGCGGTGAAACCCCAGACCAGCATGCCGCGGGCGGAGAAGGCCGGCCCGATCCAGCCGCTGGGGTGGCGGACCCGCATCCGGTTGTCCGGGTCGACCAGCTCGGCGACCGGCAGCCGGGCGACGTGCGCGACCTCGGCCGGCTCCCGCGGGTGCACCGGGTGCGGGTCGTGCCACCAGGCGAGCACCGGGGTGACCACGAAGTCGCTGACCGGGATCCAGAGTCGGGGCAGCTCGGCCAGCACGGTGACGCTGCCCGGGTCGAGCCCGACCTCCTCGTTCGCCTCGCGCAGCGCGGTGGCGCGGGCGTCGGCGTCCTCCGGGTCGGCGGCGCCGCCGGGGAAGGCCGGCTGGCCCGCGTGGTTGCGCAGCGTCGCGGCGCGTTGCAGGACCAGCACGTCCGGCCCGGCGCCGGGCTCCTCGCCGAGCAGCACCAGCACGGCGCTCTCCCGGCCGCCGCTCTCCGGCGTGGTGAGCCGGGTGAAGTCCTCCGCGCGCGCGGTGCCGAGCCGGCCCAGCAGCGGGTCGAACCATCCCGGCGGCCGTCGGGTCACACCCGCACCCCGAGGTGGGTCCGGACGAGCGTCGCGAGACGGGCGTCGTCCAGCGCGCCGGTCGCCTCGATGTGCCGGATCCGGCCGTCGGCCCCGACCAGGACGGTCATCGGGAACGCGCTGCGTTCGAGCGCGCGCTCGAACGCGTCGCCCTGGTCGACGAGCATCGGGAACGCGACGCCGTAGTCCTCGCCGATGGACTGCGCGCCACCGCGACTGTCCCGGCTGTTCACGCCGATCACCTGGAACCGGCCGTCGGCCCGTTCGCTGAGCCGCTGGAAGGCGGGCAGCTCCTTGCGACACGGCGGGCACCAGGAGGCCCACACGTTGATCACGGCCGGGCCCTTGATCTCGCGCAGCTCGACAGGTGCGCCGCCGGTGAAGCAGTTGAGCGTCAGGTCGGGCAGTGGGTCGCCGGACCTGCCGGCCGGCGACGGCGCGGCCGAGGCGGGCGCGACGGTCAGCGGGGCGCAGTCGGCGAACGGGGACGGGCGTTCCGCCCGGGGGGCCGGCGGCGGGCCGGCCGACTCCTCGGCCGTGGCGGTGCAGCCCGCGCCCGCCAGCAGCAGCGGGACGAGCAGGAACGCGAGCCGGCGGGTCACGGCACGTCCGCCGCGGTCGCCTGCTGCGGCACCAGGTCAGGGTCGAGGCCGACGGCGGCGGCGAGGTCCCGCGCGCGGGGGCCTTTCAGCAGCTTCGCCGCGGCGGCCGGCTCGGTCGGCCCGGTGCCGTAGGCGGGGCAGAGCTTCGCCAGCGTGCACGCGCCGCAGGCCGGCTTGCGGGCGTGGCAGACCCGGCGGCCGTGGAAGATGATCCGGTGCGACAGCATCGTCCAGTCGCGCTTGGGGAACAGCGCGCCGATCGCGTGCTCGATCTTGACCGGGTCGGTCTCGGCGGTCAGTCGCCAGCGCTGCACCAGCCGCTGGAAGTGGGTGTCGACAGTGATGCCCGGGACGTCGAAGGCGTTGCCGAGGATGACGTTCGCGGTCTTGCGCCCGATCCCGGGCAGGGTGACGAGGTCGACCAGCCTGCCGGGCACCTCGCCGTCGTAGCGTTCGCAGAGCGCCCGACCCAGGTTGATCAGCGAGCTGGTCTTGTTGCGGTAGAAACCGGTGGGCCGGATCAGTTCCTCCAGCTCAACGCGGTCCGCCGCGGCGTAGTCGGCGGCGCAGCGGTAACGGGCGAACAGCTTCGGCGTGACCTCGTTGACCTTCTTGTCGGTGCACTGGGCGGACAGGATCGTGGCGACCGCCAGCTCCAACGCGCTCGAGTGGTCGAGTTCACAGTGCGCGTCGGGGTGGGTCTCGGTCAGCACCCGGCCGATGCGACGGGCGCGACGCGTACGGCCGAGGTCGGTCTCGGGGGAGCGCGTGGTCACGCCGGCCAGCCTACGTCGGAGGGCCGACGCCGCGGTGGGGCGACGCGGGCGGCGTGCGCTCAGCCACCCGTCGGCGCGCTGATCTTCCCGGCGGCGTCGATCTTCGCGCCGGTGTCCGGGAAGTCCGCCCTGGTCACCTCGCGCACCAGCCCGAGGCCGCGGTCCTGCCGGTCGACCGACGGCCGTCCGACGCCGTTCATCGCCGTCGAGGTGAACGTGCCGCCGACGAAGCGGCCCTCGGCGGTGAGCGACACCTTGAGCACGCCGCCCCAGCCGAGCCGGCCGGAGCTGTTCAGCGACTTCCCGCCACCGGCGAAGTTGCCCAGGCTGTAGGCGATCAGCCGCCCCTGGTAGAACTCCAGGCCGCGCAGCACGTGCGGGCCGTGCCCGACCACCAGATCGGCGCCGGCGTCGATCACGGCGCGGGCGAAGCGCATCGGGTCGCCCCGGTTCTCGCCGACGTACGTCTCGGTGCCGAGCTTCACCCTGGTCTTGTCGGCGCCCTCGGCGCCCATGTGCACCTGCACCACCACGAGCTTGGCCATCCCCTTGGCCATCTCGATCACCTGCTTGGCGGCGTCGAGGTCGATCAGGCTGTTCGACCAGGGGTACGACGAGAAGCCGACCACCGCCACCTTGACGCCCTTGACGTCGACCACGGTGATCTCGCCGGGCGCCCCGGTGTGCTTGAGCCCGTGCGCCTCCAGCGCCGACTGGGTGTTCTCGTAGCCCTGCTGGCCGTAGTCGTTGCCGTGGTTGTTGGCCTGATTGAGCAGTTGGAACCCGGCCGAGCGCAGGTGCGCCGCATAGCCGGGCGGCGCGCGGAACTGGTAGCAGTTCTGCGGGTTCGGGCCGCACTTGCCGGCGCCGGTGTCCTCGGTGAGCGGCTCCTCCAGGTTGCCCATCACCAGGTCGCCCTTGAGCGCGGACTTCACGTCGTCGAAGAAGCCCTTGCCCCCGTTGGGGGGCAGCCGGTTCGGCGCGTTTCCCATGATCACGTCACCGGTGGCGGTGAGCGAGATCGACGTTTCGGTCGGCTCGTCGGACGCCGCCGGCTGGTCGCCGGTCACCGGCTCGGCCGAGCCGGTCGATCCGCCGCCCTGCCCGGCCTGCCAGAGCGGGTCGTCCCCACCGGAGCCGGAGCAGCCGGCGGTGAGCAGGACGGCGAAGAGCGCGGCGAGCGCGGCGAGGCGGGGGCCGGGGACGGCAGCGCGCCGGCCGGGGACGGCCGGGTGCGGGTCGGCGGCGCGGCGGGACCGGGACAGAGGGCGGGCGGGAGCGTACATCGTCGGCGACGCTACCGTGCCGGGATCACCGCGACGAGGGCCGAATGGCCGGAAACATCCGACCCGCCGGTCGTCGGCAAGGCACGTCGGCCGGCCTACCGGGCACGTCAACCGGCCCGCCGGTCGGACCAGGGCACGACGGTGCCGGCGCCGCCGGTCCGGACGGCGGCGCGCACCGCGCGGGCCAGCGGGGCGCCCCAGACCGAGCGGGGGCCGCCGTACGGGGCCGGTTCGCCGTCGGCCGGGCAGAGCACGGTGACCGCGTCGGTGGCGGTGCCGGTGGCCGGCAGCCCCAGCTCCCAGATCGCCTGCGCCTTCGCCTCGGTGGCCGTGGCCACCGCGTTGACCAGCGCCGCGTCGCCGAGGCGGGCGGGCACGTGCACGACGATGTTGACCGTGCCGACGCGCTGGGCGGGCGACGCGGACGCGGGCGCGGCGGCCCACACCGGGGTGCCCAGGCCGACTGTCGCCCAGGCCCGCACGCCGCTGTCCGCCCGGCGCACCACCTCGGTCACGTCCACCCCGGTCAGCAGCCCCACGCCGGGCCCGACCAGGTCGAGGCCACGGGCCAGCTCAGCCAGGTGGGCGGCGGGGTCGTCCCGGTCGTACGACATCGGCACCGTCGCGTTGACCACCCACCGGCGCACGCCGATCCCCCCGCCGAGCGGGGCGGAGCCGACCGCCAGCAGCGGCGCCTCGGCCCGCCAGCACAGCAGCGGGATGTCCCACCCGGATTCGGACCGGCTGGTCAGGGTCGGCTCGCTCAGCACGCCGGTCACCCTACGAGCACAGGTGGGAACGGGTGGTGCCGGCCCGGCCCGGAGGGCGGGGATCCAGGGGTGCACCTCCGATTCCTGCTCATGTGCGCCTAGACTGGCGGCGCGCGAGGGATCAGCGGACGGCGGACCCGGGCCGACGGACGGCACGCGCAGGCGGAGGTGCGCGATGGACGAGGTACTGGCCCGCAGCGGGATCTTCCAGGGTGTCGACCCGGAGGCTGCCGAGGCGCTCGCCAAGGAGATGGAGACGATCGACGTCCGCAAGGGTGAGGTCGTCTTCAACGAGGGCGAGCCCGGCGACAGCCTCTACATCCTCCTGTCCGGCAAGATCAAGGTGGGTCGCCGCGCGGCGGACGGCCGGCAGAACCTGATCGCCGTGATGGGCCCCTCGGACATGGTCGGCGAGTTGTCGCTGTTCGACCCCGGCCCGCGGACGGCGACCGCCACCGCGGTCACCGACACCCGGCTGGTCCGGTTGCGCAAGCAGGCGCTGCGGCCGTGGCTCAACAACCGGCCCGAGATCGCCGAGCAGCTGCTCCGGGTGCTGGCCCGCCGGCTGCGCCGGACGAACGACTCGCTCGCCGACCTGATCTTCACGGACGTGCCGGGCCGGGTCGCCAAGAACCTGCTCCAGATGGCCGGCCGGTTCGGCACCCGCGACGGTGGCGTGCTGCGGGTCACCCACGACCTCACCCAGGAGGAGATCGCCCAGCTCGTCGGCGCCTCCCGGGAGACCGTCAACAAGGCGCTTGCCGACTTCGCCTCCCGTGGCTGGCTGCGGCTGGACGGCAAGAGCATCATCATCCTCGACCCGGAGCGGCTGGCCCGCCGCGCGCGCGTCTGACGCCCTCCTAGCCGGATCGTCCCGGCTCCGATTCGTCCCGGCCCGGCCGCCACGCGGTCCGGGCCGGCTCCGGCCGAGCCCGTTCCGCCCGAACCGAGTCCGGGCCGAGCCCGTTCCGCCCGAACCGGGCCCGGGCCGAGCCCGTTCCGGCCCCCGGCGGAGCGGTTCCGCCCCGGACCCGGCCGGGCCGGCAGGCCGTGCAGGTGGAGTCGTCTGCCGGGGGCAGAATCGCTGGACGGGTGATCCCGGCCCGCGCAGGCTGGGGCGATGGTCGATCACGTCGCCGTCCTCTCCGACATCCACGGTGTGCTGCCGGCGCTGGACGCCGTCCTGGCCGAGCCGGACGTGGCCGCCGCCGACCTGATCGTGCTCACCGGTGACCTGGCCGCCGGCCCGCAGCCGGTCGAGGTGCTGGACCGGCTCACCGCGCTCGGCGAGCGCGCCCGCTGGGTGGGCGGGAACGCCGACCGGGAGCTGGTCGAGGCGCGGGCCGGGAAGCCGTCGGTGATCGAGGTCTCCAACTGGGCGGCCGGGCAGCTCCGCGCCGACCAGGTGGCCCGGCTGGCCGCGCTGCCGAAGCGCCTCACGCTGCCGGTCACCGGCCTCGGCGAGGTGTTGTTCTGCCACGCGACGCCGCGCGACGACGAGGAGGTCGTGCTCGTCGACTCCCGGCCGGCACGCTGGGCCGACGTCTTCGCCGGCCTGCCGGCCGAGGTCGGGACCGTGGTCTGCGGGCACACCCACATGCCGTTCGCGCGGCTGGTCGACCGTCGCCTGGTGGTCAATCCGGGCAGTGTCGGCATGCCGTACGGGGGCGCGGGCGCCTGGTGGGCGCTGCTCGGCCCCGGCGTGCAACTGCGCCGCACCCGCTACGACGTGGATGCCGCCGCCCGGGTGGTCGCCGGGTCCGGCTACCCGGCGGCGGCGCGGTGGGTCGACGAGTACCTACGCGGGCGCTACTCCGACCTCGACGCCCTCACCGCCTTCGGCCCCCGGGACGGCAGCTGACGCGGTGCGCGCCGACCGTCCACGCTGGACGGGGCCGTCTCGGGCCGCGACTCTGCGATAGCGTGGTGTGATGGGCCGGCGGTACCGGATTCTCCTCGTCTCCAGCAGCGGCGGCGTCCTGCTGGACCTGCTCGCCCTGCGCCCGTGGTGGGAGCGGCACGACCCGGTCTGGGTGGCGGTCCGCGCCCCCGACACCGAGGTGGCGCTGGCCGGGCAGCGGGTGCACTGGCAACCCGAGCTGTCGACGCGCACCCGGCTGCGGGTGCTGCCGGCGACGTGGCGGGCCCTGCGGCTGGTGCGTCGGGAGCGACCCGACGTGGTGGTGTCGGCCGGCACCGGGGTGGCCGTCGGCGTCTTCCTCGCCGCCCGTCTGCTCCGAGTGCCGTCGCTGTGGCTGGAGACGTTCAATATGACCGGGCCCGCCGGGGCCGCCGCCCGGCTCTGCTGCCGGCTCGCCGCCGCGGTGCTGGTGCAGCGACCCGCCCTGCTGGCGTCCCGCCCCCGCGCGGTGTTCATCGGGGAGCTCTACTGACCATGGCCCGCATCCTGGTCACCGTCGGCATGGGTCCCTGGCCGTTCGACCGCCTGGTCGACGCCGTCGCGCCGCTCTGCGCCGCGCACGACGTGTTCGTCCAGACCGGCACCTCGACAGTGACGCCGCCGTGCCCGCACGAGGCGTTCCTGCCCCTGGACGACCTGCGGGCACGGCTGGCCGCCGCCGAGCTGGTGATCACCCATGCGGGGAACACCGTCCGGCTGGTCCAGCGGCTCGGCCGGGTGCCGGTCGCGGTGGCCCGGGAGGCGGCACGGGGCGAGATGGGCAACGACCACCAGGTCGCCTACCTGCGCGACGAGGAACGCTCGGGGCGGGTGGTCGCGGTGTGGGACGTGGCCGACCTGCCGGCGGTGGTGGCCGCGCACCCCGAACGGCAGCGGCGGCTGCTCGCCGAGCGACCGCTGCCCGGCGCGGTCGACGGCGAACGGCTCGCCGAGACGCTCGACGCGCTCTGCACCCGGCTGGTCCGGTGAGCCGGGCCGACGAGGCGACCCGCCGGCCGGGCGCGCCGTTCGCCACCCACCCGCTGCGCCGGTACGCGTTCGCCTGGGCGGCGCTGGCCGGCCGCGCCGGTCGCCACCTCGACCTGGGCTGCGGCCCCGGTGACTTCCTCGGCGTGCTGCACGAGCACGGCACGGTGACCTGCGAGGGCGCCGATCCGCACCCGGACTACCTGGCCGGGCTGGCCGCCCGCCGTCCGGGCCTGCCGCTGCACCGGCTCCGGGTCGGCGCGCCGCTGCCGTTCGCCGACGGCCGTTTCGACTCGGTCAGCCTGCTCGACGTGCTGGAGCACGTGCCCGACGAGGCCGCGTTGCTCGCCGAGACGCACCGGGTGCTCGTCCCCGGCGGGCTGCTGGTGCTCACCGTGCCGCGCCGGCACGTGTTCAGCTTCCTCGACCCCGACAACGCCAAGTTCGACTTTCCCCGGCTGCACCGCCTGGTCTATTCGTGGCGGTTCGGGTCGCAGGTGTGGCACAGCCGGTTCGCCGACCTCTCCGACGACCTGCGCGGCGACATGTCGGTAGGCCGGGACCGGCACACCAACTACCGCACGGCGGAACTGCTCCGCCTGCTGCACGCGGCGGGCTTCACGCCGACCACGGTGACCGGCGCCAACCTGTTCTGGCGGTGGTTGCAGATCCCGGCGCTGCTCACCGGCGGGCCGGTACGCCGGCTGCTGGAGCGCGGCATCCACCTCGACGGCCGGCTGTTCCGCTCGGCCAACCTCTTCGTCGTCGCCCGGAGGCACCCGTGAGCATGGCCGACACCGCCCGACTGGCCTGGTTCTTCGGTCGGCTCGCGGTCAAGGAGCGGGTCGCGCCCCGACTGCACGTCCGGCCGCTGGTCGCCGAGCTGTTCCTCACCGACAACTGCAACCTGCGCTGCACGAGCTGCGGCTGTTGGACCACCAACACCAAGGGTGAATTGTCCACCGAGGAGTGGCGGGACGTGCTGCGTCAACTCGTCGCGCTGCGCATCCACAAGGTCAACTTCACCGGCGGTGAGCCGCTGATCCGGCCGGACGCGGTGACCCTGATGGCGTACGCGCGTGAGGTGGGGGTGCGCCACCTCCATGTGAACACCAACGGCATCCGGCTCACCCCGCCTGTCCTGGCGGAGGTGCTCGCCGCCGGCGTACGCAGCTTCAACGTCTCGGTCGACGGCCCGACCGCGTTGGTGCACGACCGGATCCGGGGCCGGCTCGGCGCGTTCGAGACGACGACCCGGCACCTGCGGCACCTGATCGCGGAGCGTGACCGGCTCGGGCTCAAGGTGCGGATGAACTTCACCGTGATGCGGGACAACGTGGACAGCCTGCCCGGCATCGCGGCGCTGGCCCAGGAGTTGGGCGTGGCGCTCTATCTCAACCTGGTCACCGACCGGACGTTCCTGTTCCGCACCGACGCGGTCACCGGGCAGACCGACGTGGCCGGCGACCGGCTCGACGCGGCGTTGGCCGGGTTGGAGGCGATGGCCCGGGCCGACCGGCGCTGGCTGCCGCGCTATTCGGAGCTGCGCTACCTGCGCGGGCACTTCGACGATCTGGTGCAGCGTGACCTGCCCTGCGCCGAGTCGCAGCTCAAGCTGATGGTGCACTCCCGGGGGGAGGTCGGCGGCTGCTGGGCGCACGACCCGACCGCCTCGGTCCGGCAACGGCCGATCGCCGAGATCGTCGACGCCCCGGAATACCGCGCCGAGCACGCGCGACTGTTCCGTAAGGAGTGCGTCGGCTGCGGCAGCAACTACAGCCTCAACCTGCGCTGGCGGCCGGGCACCTACCTGGCCGACCGGCAGTGGCGGCGCGGGCGGCGCAGCCTTGTCTGAGCCGATGCGCCCGAGCCAACCGCTGTACGACGCGCTGGCCCCCGACTACGACGCGCACTTCGCGGTGCCGCACCGGCGGGCCTACGACGATCTGGCGTGGGAGCGGGTGCGGGTGCTGCTGCCGCCGGACGGGCCGGTGGTGGACGCCGGCTGCGGCGTGGGCCGGTGGGCTCGGCGGCTGCTCGACCTGGGCCATCCGGTGACCGGCGTGGAGCAGGCCCCGGGGATGGTCGCCGAGTTGCGCCGCCGCCCGCCCGGCCCCGGCTTCACCCTGGTCGAGGGCTCGATGACCGAGGTGACGCTGCCCGCCACGGCCGGCGCGGTGCTGGCGATGGGTTCCCTGCAATACACCGCCGAGCCCGAGGACGCGGTCCGGCACCTGGCCGGCTGGCTGCGCCCGGGCGGGGTGTTGGCCGTGCTCGTCGACTCGCTCGTCGGTCTGGTGCTGGAGCTGGTCGGTGCCGGCCGGGGCGACGAGGCGGTGGACCGGCTGGCCCGGCGTCGGGGCGTCTGGCGTGCCGAGGGGCAGGCCGCCGACCTACACCTGCTGGACCGCGCCCGGCTGGAGGCGGCGTTCGACGCCGCCGGCCTGGTGGAGGTCCGCAGTGCCGGGCTGCTGGTCAGCGCCGGGCCGCTGGGCCGGGCGGGGCTGGCCGAGCGGCTGGCCGCCGACCGGGACGCGCTGCTGGCGTTGGAGCGCCGGCTGGGCGACGACCCGCTTCTCGCCGACGCCGGCAAGCAACTGCTGGTGACCGGCCGCCGCGCCCCGGTCTGAGAGCCGCGTCGGCTCAGCGCAGGCAGCGGCGCAGCGCGGCGACGACCCGTTCGGCCTGTTCCGCGGTGAGTTCCGACGACATCGGCAGGGCCAACGCCTCGGCGTCCAGCCGTTCGGTCACTGGCAGCCGCTCGCCGCCGCCGAGCGGGCCGCGGTGCACGGCCGCGAAGTAGGGCTTGGTCTGCACGCCGAGGGCGGCCAGGTCGGCGGCCACCCGGTCCCGGCCGGCGATCCGGGCCACCCAGTGCACCCAGCAGTGCCGGTCGCCGGGGCGGACCTGCTGGAACTCGACGGGCAGGGTGCGGGCGGCGTCCGCGTACACCTCCGCCACCTCGGCCCGGCGGCGGACCAGGGTGTCCAGCTCGGCGAGCTGGTCGACGGCGACGACGGCGTGCAGCTCGTTCATCAGCTCGGAGCGGGTCCAGCCGGCCGGTGAGGCCAGCACCGCCGCGGCGGCGTCGGCGGGCAGCACCAGGGCGCCGCCGGCCCCGCCGGCCGAGACCACCTTGGCGAAGCTCATCGAGTACGAGTGGGCCAGCGCCTGCTGTGCCACCGGACGCCCCTGGTGCAGGCTGCCCAGTGCGGCGGCGGAGTCGGCCAGCAGCGCCACCCCGGCTGGGTCGCAGACCGCCCGCAGGGCCGGGTAGTCGCAGGGGTTGCCGAACGTGTCGACGCAGAGCACCAGCCGCACCCCGCCCTGCCCGACGGCGGTGGCGACGGCGTCCGGGGCCAGCGTCCAGGTCGCGGCGTCGACGTCGACGAGGCGCAGCGCGTACCCGAGTTGGACCAGGATCTCCGCGGTCGCCGGGAACGTGTAGGACGGCAGCACCGCCACGTCGCCGGGGCGGGCCGGGCCGACGGTGGCGGCCACCATGATCCGCAGTGCGGCGGTGCCGGACGCGGTGACCAGCACCCGATGGTCGCCGTCGAGTTCCAGCTCCTTGCCCAGCCGCTCGGTCAGCTCCCGCGTCCACCGGTTGCCGTGCTTGACCTCGCCGCTGGCCAGCGCCTCCTGCTGGCGGGCGGCGACCGTCTCGGGACGGGCCGGCGGGGGCGGCACGACGACCGGCAGCGGCGGGCGGAACAGGGGCGTCCGGTCGTCGTCCACCTCGGCGACCAGCGCGGCCAGGTGCGGGCGCAGCGGGCCGATCCGGTGGCCGGCGGCGGCCAGCCTGTCGGTGACCACCAGGCCGGAGCTGTCCGGCGTCGGGCGGGGCACGGTCAGCAGCGGTGCCGACGAGCCGCACAGCTCCCGGATCCAGGTGGCGAGGTCGGTCAGCGGCACCGGCGCCCCGCCGACGTTCCAGACGCCCGGGCCGACCGGGTGGAGCAGCAGCCGGGCGAGGGCGTCGGCGGGCAGGAAGCTGCGTACGGCGTCGGCGGTGACCGGCAGCGGCTGGCCGTGGCGGGCCCGGTGGATCAGTCGGGTGGCGACCCGGTGCTGTCCCGCGCCGAGCACGTTCGCGAGTCGGAGCACGGTCAGCCGGCCGGGGTCGACCGTGCCGGTGACGAGTCGTTCCTGGGCGAGCTTCGCCATCGCGTACGTCCAGCGGCCGGTGGGGTCGGCCTCGGCCATGGCGCGGGCCAGCGGGGCGACCCGCCAGGGCGGGCAGGGCGTGCGGGCCTGCTCGCGGGCGAGCGCGCACCAGTCGTCGATCTCCTCGACGGTCCACGGCAGCTCGGGAGTGGTGTCCTCGCAGAGCGGGCCGGCCGCCGCGCCGTAGACCTCGACGGACGAGGTGAGCACCACCCGACGGCCGACCAGCCGGGGCAGCAGCCGGGCGGTGCTGAGGGCGTTGTCCAGCGGCAGCGTCCAGGGGCGCCGGGGGCGCGGTTCGCTCGCGCCGAGCAGCACCACCACGGTTCCGGGTGGTAGCTCGGGCGGGTCGTCGGTGAGCAGGTCGACGCGGATCCAGTCGAGGCCGGCGGTGGTCTGCGGCTCGGCCGGCGGATGGCGGTCCACCGTGGTCACCCGCGCGCCGGCGGCCAGCAGCGCCCCGGCGGTCACGGTGCCCAGGAAGCCCGAACCGCCCACCAGCACGAATTCATCCATGTCGTGTCTCCCCGTGAACGCAGCACAGTATCGCGGAATCGCGCCGCCGGAGGTGTCGGATGTCGGCCGCAGAAAAAGTCAGTCTTGACTGTTTGTTTCCGGGGCGGGAGGCTGTCCCCGTGTCCACCGCACCGACCCGCGTCCCGCAGCAGGAACGCAGCCGCGCCACCCGGGCCCGGCTGCTGGAGGCGACCGTCGAATGCCTGGTGGAACACGGCTGGTCCGGCACCACGACAACCGTGGTGGCCGCTCGGGCCGGGGTCTCCCGGGGTGCGCAGTTGCACCACTACCCCACCAAGGCCGCCCTGGTCACCGCCGCCGTCGCCCACCTCGCCGAACGTCGGGCGGTGGAGCTGCGCACCGAGGCGGACGCGCTGCCGGCCGGGCCGCGCCGACTGGACCGGGTGATCGACCTGCTCGGCGCGGCCTTCACCGGGCCGCTCTTCGTCGCCGCCCTCGAACTCTGGGTCGCCGCCCGCACCGACGCGGAGCTGCGCGACGCGCTGGTGCCGTTGGAGGCCACCGTGGGCCGGGAGATGCACCGCCTCACCGTCGAGCTGCTCGGCGTCGACGAGCGTCGACCGGGCGTCCGCGAGGCGGTGCAGGCCACCCTCGACCTGCTGCGCGGGTTGGGCGTGGCCAACCTGCTCAGCGACGACTCGACCCGCCGCGCCGCCCTGCTGCGCACCTGGAAACGCCAGCTCGCCACGCTGCTCACCCCCGACGCCGCCGGCCCGCTCGGCGCCCGCGCGGCCGAACCCCGGCGGGCCGACATCGGTCCGCTCACCGCCGGCCCGCCCGGCGGCGAGACCCGAAGCTCCTGACCGGCACGACTCGCCCGGAGGCACCATGGTCGACCTGACCGCACTGCTCGCGGACCTGGCCGTCGAGTCCGAACAGCTCGACGCGCTCGTCGCGGAGCTGCCGGCGGACGGATGGGAGCGCCCGACACCCGCACCGGGCTGGACCGTCGCGCATCAGATCGCCCACCTGGCCTGGACCGACCACGTGGCCGGGCTCGCCGCCACCGACGCGGACGCCTTCTACGCCACGGTGCTGTCCGCGCCCGACCTGACCCGGCTGGTCGACGACGGAGCGGAGTCCTTCCTCGCCCCACCGGCCGCGCTGCTGACCCGCTGGCGGGACGGCCGGGTCGCGCTCGCGGCGGCCCTCGCCGCCACCCCGGCCGGTGAGAAGCTGCCCTGGTACGGCACCCGGATGTCGGCGGCCTCGATGACCACCGCCCGGATCATGGAAACCTGGGCGCACGGTGCGGATGTCGCCGACGCGCTCGACGTCACCCGCGCCCCGACCGCACGGCTGCGGCACGTCGCCCACCTCGGTTTCCGTACCCTCGGGCACGGCTTCGCCGCGCACGGCCGCGACACGCCCGCGGCGCCGGTGCGGGTCGAGCTGGCCGCGCCCGCCGGCGGTGGGGTCTGGGCGTTCGGGCCGGCGGACGCGACCGACCGGGTGACCGGCCCGGCGCTCGACTTCTGCCTGCTGGTCACCCAGCGCCGGCACCGCGCCGACCTGGCCCTGGTCGCGGTCGGGCCGGTCGCCGACGAGTGGCTGGACGTGGCCCAGGCGTTCGCCGGCCCGCCCGGCGGCAAGCGCGAGCCGACGCGCGAGGTGCACCCATGAGTGTGCTGCGGGTGGGCAACGCGTCCGGCTTCTACGGCGACCGGTTCGCCGCCTGGCGAGAGATGCTCGACGGCGGCGAGTTGGACGTGTTGACCGGCGACTACCTGGCCGAACTGACCATGCTCATCCTCGGCCGGGACCGGATGCGCGACGAGTCGCTCGGCTACGCCAAGACGTTCCTGCGGCAACTGGAGGGCGTGCTCGGCACCGCTCTGGAGCGCCGGGTCGCCCTGGTCACCAACGCCGGCGGCCTCAACCCGGCGGGCCTGGCCGACGCGGTCCGGTCGCTCGCCGCGCGGCTCGGCCTGGACGTGCGCGTCGGGCACGTGGAGGGCGACGCGCTCCGGCGGCCGGACGCGCTCACCGCGAACGCGTACCTGGGCGCGTTCGGGATCGCGGCCTGCCTCGACGCGGGCGCGGACGTGGTGGTAACCGGGCGGGTCACCGACGCGTCGCTGACGGTCGGCCCGGCCATCGCCCGCTTCGGCTGGACCCGCGACGACCTGGACGCGCTGGCCGGCGCGACAGTGGCCGGGCACCTGATCGAGTGCGGGGCGCAGGTCACCGGCGGCAACTTCAGCTTCTTCACCGAGCTGCCCGACGGCGGGCACCGCCCCGGCTTCCCGATCGCCGAGCTGCGCCCGGACGGGTCGTCGGTGCTGACCAAACATCCGGGCACCGGCGGCGCGGTCACCGTCGAGACGGTCACCGCCCAACTCCTGTACGAGGTGGGCGGGCCGGACTATCTCGGGCCGGACGTGGTGGCCCGGCTGGACACGGTGCGGTTGCGGCAGGAGGGCCCGGACCGGGTCCGGGTCTCCGGGGTGCGCGGCACGCCGCCGCCGGACACGCTCAAGGTGGGCGTCAACAACCTGGGCGGCTTCCGCAACTCGATGACGTTCGTCCTGTGCGGGCTGGACATCCCGGCCAAGGCGGCCCTGGTCCGGGGCCAGGTGGAGGAGGCGGTCGGCCCGGAGGGGCTGGAGTTCACGCTGGCCCGCACCGACCACCCGGACGCCGCCGACACCGAGGCGGCGAGCGCGCTGCTGCACGTACACCTGCGCGACGGCGACCGGGCGCGGGCCGGGCGGGCGTTCTCGGCGGCCGCGGTGGAGTTGGCGCTGGCCTCCTACCCGGGCTGCACACTGACCACGCTGCCCGGCGACGCCACCCCGTACGGGGTGTTCACCGCCGACACGATCCCACAGGACGCGGTGGCCCAGGTCGCGGTGCTCCCCGCCGGCGAGCGCGTGCCGATCCCGCCGCCGCCCGTGCGTGGTGGTGGTTTGCAGGGGCCCCCTGTTATGCACCAGGCGTTAACCGGGGGCCCCTCCTTACACCGCAGCCGGCGCGGAGCGTTGGGTGAGGTGGTCGGGGCGCGCTCCGGCGACAAGGGCGGTGACGCCAACCTCGGCGTCTGGGCCCGCACGGACGCCACCTGGTCCTGGCTGCGCGGCTGGCTCACCGTGCAGCGGTTGGCCGAGTTGCTGCCGGAGACCGCCCCGCTGACCGTGGAGCGATACGAGCTGCCGAACCTGCGCGCGGTCAACTTCGTGATCCGGGGACTGCTGGGGCCGGGCGTGGCCGCGTCCACCCGGTTCGATCCGCAGGCCAAGGCGCTCGGCGAGCTGCTCCGCGCCCGGGTGGTCGACCTGCCGGCGGAGATGTCGGCGTGACCATCGTGGACAGCCCCGAACGCCGCCAGCTTCGCGAGCTGACCCGCGCCTTCGTCACCCGGGAGGTGCTGCCCCACCTGGCGGACTGGGAGCGGGCCGGCGAGGTGCCCCGGTCGCTGCACGAGACCGCCGCGAAGATCGGCCTGCTCGGTGTCGGATTCGGTGAGTCGGTCGGCGGCAGTGGGGGCGACCTGCTCGACTCGATCGTGGTCACCGAGGAGATCATCCGCTCGGGTGGCTCGTCCGGGCTGATCGCCGCGCTGTTCACGCACGGCATCGCGCTGCCGCACATCGTCGCCGCCTGCGGCGACCCGGCCGGCTCAGGCGCCGGCGGTCCGCAGCATCTCATCGAGAAGTACGTGCGGCCCACGCTGGCCGGGACCATGATCGGCGCGTTGGCGATCACCGAGCCGGACGGCGGTTCGGACGTGGCCGGCATCCGCACCTGCGCGGTGCGCGACGGCGACCACTACGTGGTGAACGGTTCCAAGACCTACATCACCAGCGGCGTCCGGGCCGACTTCGTGACCACCGCGGTCTGCGCCGACTTCCCCGGTTCGGGCTCGCTGAGCCTGCTGGTGATCGACAAGGGCTCCCCCGGGTTCACCGTGGGCCGGCGGCTGGAGAAGCTGGGCTGGCACTGCTCGGACACCGCGGAGCTGTCCTTCGCCGACGTCCGGGTGCCGGTGGCGAACCGGGTCGGCCCGGAGGACACCGCCTTCCTGGCCATCATGCAGCAGTTCGCCGCCGAGCGGCTGTCACTGGCGACGCAGGCGTACGCGACCGCGCAGCGCTGCGTCGACCTGACGGTGCGGTGGTGCCGGGACCGGTCCACGTTCGGCCGACCGCTCGTCGGCCGCCAGGTCGTCCGGCACCGGTTGGCGGAGATGCACACCCGCGCCGAGGCGGCCCGCGCGTACGTGCACGAGGTGGCCGAGCGGGTGGCCAGGGGGCAGCCGGTGGTGACCGAGGTGGCGATGGCGAAGAACGTGGCGGTGGCCGCCTGCGACTTCGTGGTGGACGCCGCGCTGCAACTGCACGGCGGGTTCGGCTACCTGCGCGACGCCGAGGTGGAGCGGCACTACCGGGACGCCCGCATCCTCGGCATCGGCGGCGGCACCACCGAGATCATGAACGAGATCATCGCGAAGGGCATGGGCCTTTGAGCAGCACACTCGACACCGCCATCGACACCACCTCCCCCGCCTTCGCGGCCAACCGGGAGGCGCTGCTGGAGCGCCTCGCCGAGCTGGACGCGGCGCTGGACCAGGCGCGGGCCGGCGGCGGGGAGAAGTACGTGACCCGGCACCACGGGCGCGGCAAGCTGCTCCCCCGGGAGCGGATCGAGCTGCTGGTCGACCCGGACAGCCCGTTCCTGGAGCTGTCACCGGTGGCCGCGTACGGCACCGATTTCCCGGTGGGCGCCAGCACCGTGACCGGCATCGGCGTGGTCGAGGGCGTGGAGTGCCTGATCGTGGCGAACGACCCGACGGTACGCGGCGGCGCGATCAACCCGTGGTCGCTGGCGAAGACCCGGCGGGCGGGCGAGATCGCGCTGGCCAACCGGCTGCCGATGGTGAACCTGGTCGAGTCGGCCGGGGCGGACCTGCCCACCCAGGCGGAGATCTTCATTCCCGGCGGGCGGGTGTTCCGCGACCTGACCCGGCTCTCCAAGGCGAAGATCCCCACGGTGAGCGTGGTCTTCGGCAACGCCACGGCCGGCGGCGCGTACGTGCCCGGCATGTCGGACTTCACCATCATGATCCGGGACCGGTCGCAGGTCTACCTGGCCGGGCCGCCGCTGGTGAAGATGGCCACCGGCGAGGTCACCGACGACGAGTCACTCGGTGGCGCGGCGATGCACGCCACCACGTCCGGCCTGGCCGACTTCCTCGCCGAGGACGAACGGGACGGGATCCGGCTGGCCCGGCAGTGCGTACGCCGGCTCAACTGGCGCAAGGGCGGCCCGCCGCCGCGCACCCTCCATCCACTGCCACCCCGGCACGACCCGGAGGAGTTGCTCGGCATTGCCAGCGCCGACCTGAAGGTGCCGTTCGACCCGCGCGAGGTCCTGGCCCGGGTGCTCGACGACAGCGCGTTCGACGAGTTCAAGCCCGGCTACGGCACCGCGCTGGTGACCGGCTGGGGCGAGCTGCACGGCTGGCCGGTCGGCGTGCTGGCGAACGCCCGGGGCGTGTTGTTCAGCTCCGAGGCGCAGAAGGCGACCCAGTTCATCCAGCTCGCCAACGCCGCCGACACCCCGCTCGTCTTCCTGCAGAACACCACCGGCTACATGGTCGGCACCGAGTACGAGCAGCGCGGCATCATCAAGCACGGCGCCCTGATGATCAACGCGGTGTCGAACTCGACGGTGCCGCACCTGACCGTCAACCTGGGCGCGTCCTACGGCGCCGGCAACTACGGCATGTGCGGTCGGGCGTACGAGCCGAGGTTCCTGTTCACCTGGCCGAACGCGAAGTCGGCGGTGATGGGGCCGGCGCAGTTGGCGGGCGTGCTGTCGATCGTGGCCCGGCAGGCCGCCGCCGCGCGGGGACGCGACTACGACGAGGACTCCGACGCGGCCATGCGGATGATGGTCGAGCAGCAGATCGAGTCGCAGTCCGGGGCGTTGTTCCTCTCCGGCCGGCTCTATGACGACGGGGTGATCGACCCCCGCGACACCCGTACCGTCCTCGGGCTCTGCCTGTCGGCAATCCACAACGGACCGGTGAGGGGCGCCGACGGTTTCGGCGTCTTCCGGATGTGACCAGTGAGCGCGAGGAACGCAGCGAAGCGGAGTCCCGCAGTCGCGAACGAAAGGCAGGCTCAGCGCGAATGATCACGAAGCTTCTCGTGGCGAACCGGGGGGAGATCGCCCGCCGGGTCTTCGCCACCTGCCGGGCGCTCGGCGTGGCGACGGTGGCCGTGCACTCCGACGCGGACGCCGACGCGCCGTTCGTCGCCGAGGCCGACCAGGCGGTCCGGCTGCCGGGGAACACGCCGGCCGAGACGTACCTGCGCATCGACCTGCTCCTGGACGCGGCCCGGCGGGCCGGCGCGGACGCGGTCCACCCCGGCTACGGGTTCCTCGCCGAGAACGCCGAGTTCGCGGCGGCGGTGACCGACGCCGGCCTGACCTGGGTGGGACCACCGGCCAAGGCGATCGCCGCGATGGGCGACAAGATGGCGGCCAAGGCACTGCTCGCCGACGCGGGCGTGCCGATGCTGCCCACCTGGACCGACCCCGGGCAGGTCACCGACTTCCCGGTGCTGGTGAAGGCCAGCGCGGGTGGCGGTGGCCGGGGCATGCGGGTGGTCCGCGACGCGGCCGGGCTGGCCGAGGCCGTGGCGGGCGCGGGCCGCGAGGCGGCGGCGGCGTTCGGCGACGGCACGGTCTTCATCGAGCGGTACGTCGAGCGCGGCCGGCACGTCGAGGTGCAGATCTTCGGTGACACCCACGGCACGGTGGTGGCGCTCGGCGTGCGCGACTGTTCGATCCAGCGCCGGCACCAGAAGATCGTCGAGGAGGCGCCCGGGGTGCTGCCCGACGGGGTGCGCGAGCGGCTGCACTCCGCGGCGGTGGCGGCCGGGCGGGCGGTCGACTACGTGGGCGCGGGCACGGTGGAGTTCCTGCTCGCGCCGGACGGTCAGGTGCACTTCCTGGAGATGAACACCCGTCTCCAGGTGGAGCACCCGGTCACCGAGGCGACCACCGGGCTGGATCTGGTCCGGCTGCAACTGCTGGTGGCCGAGGGCGAGCCGTTGCCGGTCACCGGCACGCCGACCCCGGACGGCTACGCCATCGAGGTGCGGCTCTGCGCCGAGGAACCGGCCCAGGGCTTCCGTCCGGCCACCGGCACGCTGCACCGGTTCGTGATCCCCGGGGTGGTGGTCGAGTTCGGGCTGGCGCGCGGGCTGCGTCTGGACTCGGGCGTGGTGGACGGCTCGACGGTGAGCGTGCACTACGACTCGATGCTGGCCAAGGTGGTCGCCTGGGCGCCTACCCGCGCCGAGGCGGCCCGTGCCCTGGCCGGCGCGCTGGCCCGGGCCGAGCTGCACGGCGTCGCCACCAACCGGGACCTGCTGGTCCGGGTGCTGCGCAGCGGCGAGTTCGCCGCCGCCGATGTGGACACCGGCTTCCTGGACCGGCATCCGGAGGTCTTCGAGCCGCTGCTGCCGCCCGGGCAGCTTCCACTGGCCGCGTTGGCGGCGGCGTTGGCCGGTGCCGCCGCGCGCCGGGCCGCCGCGCCGGTGCTCGGCGGGCTGCCGTCGGGCTGGCGCAACGTGCCCGCCGTCCCGCAGGTCACCCGCTTCACCGACATCGAGATCAGCTACCGCCTCACCCGCACCAACACCCTCGCCGAGTGGGAAAGCAGAGGCCCCTTCTTAACGCCTGGAGTAGAGCAGGGGCCCCCGCTCAACACCGACACGCCAACGGTGGAGCTGGTGACGGCCGAGCCGGAGCGGGTGGTGCTCGACGTCGACGGGGTGCGGCGCGCGTTCCGCGTACACCGGGTGGGGTCGTCGGTCTTCGTGGACGGCCCCGACGGGGCGGCGAGCCTCACCGAGCTGCCCCGGCTGCCCCGGCCCACCGCGGCGCTGGCCGCCGGGTCGCTGCTCGCGCCGCTGCCCGGCGCGGTGACCCGGGTGCACGTCGAGGTCGGCCAGCGGGTCGCCGCCGGTGACCTGCTGTTGACGCTGGAAGCGATGAAGCTCGAACATCCCGTGCTCGCCCCGGCCGACGGCGTGGTGGCGGAGCTGCCGGTGCCGCCCGGCGGCCAGGTGGAGACGGGCGCGGTACTGGCCGTGGTCGACCCCGAGGAGGACCCGCAGTGAACTTCGACCTCACCGAAGAGCAGGACCAGCTCCGCGACGCCGTGCGGGCGCTGGGCCGCCGGTACGGCCACGACTACTTCGTGGCGAAGGCCAAGGCCGGTGAGCACACCACCGAGCTGTGGCACGAGGCCGGCCGGCTCGGCTACCTCGGCGTCAACATCCCCACCGAGTACGGCGGCGGGGGCGGCGGCATCACCGAGCTGGCGCTGGTCTGCGAGGAACTCGCCGCGGCGGGCTGCCCGCTGCTGCTGCTCGTCGTCTCCCCCGCCATCGCCGCCACGGTCATCCACAAGCACGGCACGGAGGAACAGCGCAAGCGGCACCTGCCCGGCCTCGCCGACGGCTCCCGGAAGATCGTCTTCGCGATCACCGAGCCGGACGCCGGCTCGAACTTCCACCGGCTCGGCACGGTGGCCCGCCGCGACGGCGACGACTGGCTGCTCACCGGCCGCAAGGTCTACATCTCCGGCGTGGACGAGGCCGACCACGTGCTGGTGGTGGCCAGGACCGAGGACGCCTCCACCGGCAAGCTGAAGCCGGCGTTGTTCATCGTGCCGACCGACGCGCCCGGGCTGGAGAAGGCCAAGCTGGACATGGAGATCCTGTCCCCGGAGAACCAGTTCCTGCTCTACCTCGACGACGTCCGGCTGCCCGCCGACGCGCTGGTCGGCGAGTCGCTGGACGCCGGCCTGCCGGCGCTGTTCGCCGGTCTCAACCCGGAGCGCATCACGGTCGCCGCGATGGGCGCCGGCACCGGCCGGTACGCGATCGAGAAGGCGTCCGACTACACCGCCACCCGCAAGGTCTGGGGCGGCCGGTCGATCGGCTCGCACCAGGGCGTGGCGCACCCGCTCGCGCACGCGGCCGTGCAGGTGGAGCTGGCCCGCCTGATGATCCAGAAGGCGGCGGCGCTCTACGACGCCGGCCGCGACCTGGAGGCCGGCGTCTCCGGCAACATGGCCAAGTACGCTGCCGGCGAGGCCGCCGCGCTCGCCGTGGACACCGCCGTCCAGGCGCTCGGCGGGGCCGGCATGACCACCGAGTACGGCGTGGCGACGCTGCTCGGTGCGGTGCGCGCCGGTCGGATCGCCCCGGTCAGCCGGGAGATGATCCTCAACTTCGTCGCCCAGCACGTCCTCGCCCAGGACAAGTCCTACTGACCGCCGTTCCCGCGGCGAGTGGAACGCCATGGGTGTCAAAACGGGCTGGAGACACCCATGACGTTCCACCCCCGCTCGTCTCCCGCGTCAACCGGTTCCGGCGTACACCGCTGCGCGCGCTGACCCCGGACCAACTCGGCAGTTACCTGTCCAACCCGGGCACCTGGGGCGACGGGACCGAACTGTCGCACCTGACGCCCCGGCTGCTCACCACGTACGCCGCCGGCGAGCTGACCGACTGGTGGTGGCCGTCGAACGGCATCCGCCGGATCGGCGCGCAGTGGGCGGGCTGGACGCCCGCCGAGCGGGACGCGGTCGAGGACTTCCTCCGCGCTTGGTGGCGGTGGACGTTGACGTCGTGGCCGTCCGTGCAGCCGGCGGAGGACGTGCTGGACGCGGTGGCCGCACTGGGGCTAAGCCTCGGCCCGTACCTGGCGGGCTTCGCCGCGCTGCCGGGAGAGGCGCCCACCCGGCACCTGGCGGAAGTGGTGCGATGGGCGGTGCCGGACGAGCTAGTCGAGGCGGCGGACCTGGCCGACCTGCTCCGCGGCAAGGCCAGACGACGTAACGATTTCTTCTCGATCGATGCTTCTCGCCATCCGATGTGGAGCGGCTAGTGACGGGAAGCCGTCCCGGGCCGGCGGTTGACACGCCGACGTGCTGGGCCATGCTTGTCGGGTGAGTTCGTTCCCGAGGTCGAATGCGCGGACGAAGGCCGTCGTCGCGTCCGTGGCGGCGCTGGCCGCGCTGGTGACGCTGGTCGTCTGGCGGCCACCCGGCATCCTGTCGGTCGTGCTGGCCCTGATCTGCGTCGTGCTCGGCATGGTCGCCGGCGTGACGATCACCTCCGCCCGGCAGGCCGGTGGCGGCGAGGCGGCCCCGCGGGCCCAGGGCTGGCCCGCCGTCGACCCCGGATACGGGGTGGACGCCGACACGCTCGAGGCGATCGACCCGCGCGCGGTGCGCAACCTGCGCACCCCGGCGGGGCATCCGGTCGACGCGGACACGTTGGAGACGCTCGACCCGAGGTCGGTGCGGCAGCAGCAGCGGGCCGGGAACGGGATCAGCGACCGGTGAGGGTGGGCCCGGCGAGCGCGTTCACGCCCTGCCCGGCCAGGCAACGGTAGGTGCGGTCGGGCTCGCTCGCGGCCGGCGGCAGCACCTCCAGGTTCCACCCGTTCGCCGGCTCGACACCGCTGACCAGCCGAAGCGTGCCGACGTTGCAGACCTTGCGGACGGCCGGGTCGGCGGCGACCGCGTCGTGTGCCGCCCCGGCGAGCGCGGCCGGCAGGTCGCCCGCGGCGTAGGTCTCCCAGGTGTGCCGCCCGTCGCAGGGCACCCGGCTCGCCTCGGCCCGGTCGCCCCGCAGCCGCACCGGGCCGTAGCACTCCAACTCGGACCCACAGCGTGCGCCGGCCGGGAGCCGCACCTCCTCGGACGCGCAGCCGGGCAGCGGCGTCGCCCCGGCCACGCCGGTGGCCAGCACGGTCGGCGTCACCTCGGGCGACGACGCGCCGGCCAGCCAGGCGCCGCCGGCGGCGGAGGCGGCCAGCGCGAGCACGCCGGCCCCGCCGAGGAACCAGCGCCTCGGCCAGCGCCGGCTCCGCGCCGGCCCGGCCGGGTGCGCGTCCTCCGCGGGCGGGCGGGGGGTCGGACCGCCGGTGCGGCCGTACGGGCCGCCGCCGAACCCGCCGCCCACCGGGGCGTCCGGGTCGAGCGGGAGCGCGGCGAGCAGGCCGCGCAGCTCCACCGCGGAGGGACGCTCACCCGGGTCGTTGGACATGCCCAGGCGCAGCACGTCGATCAGTTCCTCGGGCACCCCGGGCAGGCCGGGGATCGGGTGCTGGAACATCTCCAGCACGGTGACCAGGCTCGGGTTGCGCTCGGCCTGCCAGCGCGGCGGCCGGCCGTGCATCACCGCGTAGAGCGTGGCGCACAGCGCGTAGACGTCGACGGCCGGGCTGGGCGGGCTGTGGTTGAACATCTCCGGCGGCGCGTACGCCGGGGTGAGCACCTCCAGCGTGACCGAGGCGTCGCGCACCTCGGCCAGCACCGCCAGCCCGAAGTCGGCAAGCACCGCCGAGTTGAACTCGGAGTGCAGGATGTTTGCCGGTTTGACGTCGCGGTGCAGCACGCCGGCCGCGTGCGAGTGGGCCAGCGCGTCGGCGATCTTCACGCCGAGGTCGCGGGTCTCCAGCGGCCCCAGCGGCGAGGTGCGCATCCGCTCCGCGTAGGAGCCGTCGCAGAGTTCCATGATCAGATAGGGGTGCTGGTCGACGGTGACCCCGACGTCGAAGAGGTCGACCACGTGCGGGTGCGACGACATCCGGCCGGCGGCCCGCGCCTCGCGCAGGAACCGGGCCTGGTCGCGCTCGCTGGCCAGCGTCCGGTTCTCGACCTTGACGGCCACCTCCCGCCCCACCGAGATCTGAGTCGCCCGGTAGACGGTGGCGTAGCCGCCCCGGGCGAAGACCTTCAGATCGGTCAGACCGGGCACGATGGGCAGCCGCAGGGCGCCGGGCGGGGTCTCGGTCACGGCTCGAAAATACCCAACGGTCCCGGTCGGTCAGCGCGCCGCGTCGGAGGTCGGCACCGGCACGGAGTCGCCCGAGCCGGCCGGGCCGGACGGACCGGCGGTCGCCCGGCGCGCGTCCCACCACAGGCCGGCGGCGGTCGCCAGCGCGCCCAGCCCCTCCCACGCGGCCACCCCGAAGAACCGCCCGGGCGCCACGTCAGAGAGCACCGCGATGGTGAACACGGTGAACGTGACCAGGCGGAACCAGACCGTGAAGCGGTAGAACGGCCGCCACTCGGTGGCGACCGCGAGCAGGTAGTAGACGCCCATGTTGAACGAGGCCATCGAGGAGGCGGTGAGGAACGTGCCGGTGTAGTCGCCCGGCGCGCGGCCGGCCGGCACCTCGAAGCCGAGCAGGCGCAGCTGCGTCTCCGGCCAGATCAGGCCCAGCGCGCCGAGCAGCAGCGCCAACAGCCCGAAGACCGCGATCGTCCAGCCGGCGCCGGAGCGCGGCAGCCTCATCGTCCCTCCCCATGCACGCCCGCCACGGTGCCCGCCCGCGCGCACCGCCGCCCCACGCTAACCGGCCCCACCGACTCACACATCCCCGGAACCGGCAGAACCGGAACCGCTCAGCCCGCGGCGAGGCGGGCCCGCAGCGCGTCCGCGGCGGCCCGCTCGCTGCGCTGCTCGGTGGCGTACGCCAGGCGCACCGCCTCCTCGGCACTGGCCAGCGCCTCCGCCGGACGGCCGCACGCGGCCAGCGCCTCGGCCAGCACCAGCCGCGCCACCACCTGGCTGCGGACGTCCTCGGCCGGGGCGGAGATCGCCCGCTGCGCCCAGTCCAGCGCCTGCTCGCGCTGGCCGTGGGCGAGCAACGCGCTGGCGTAGCGGGCCATCGTCTGGCGGCGGGAGAACAGCAACGACGGCGCGTTGGCCGCCCCGGTCGCCACCGGGGCGAGCAGCCCCACCGCGGTCCCCGGGTCCCCGGCCGCGACCCGGGCCATGGCCAGCAGGACCCGCGGCGCGACCTGGGCGGGCGCCTGCGGGTTGTGCGGTTCCACGCTGGTCAGCACCGCGCGTGCCTCCCGCTCGGCGGTCTCGCAGTCGCCCATGTCCAGCGCGACGAAGCCGCGCAGCGTGCCGGCCATCCCGGTGAGCAGCGGATGGTCGGTGCGGTCGGCGTATTCCAGCGCGTCGGTGAACAGGTCGGCGGCGTGCTCCGGCTCGCCCAGCCCGCGCGCCACCACGCCCCGCACCACGAGCGCGAAGCCCTGCCCCCAGTCGTCACCCACCTCCGCGAAGTCTCGGTACGCGCGCCGCGCCGCCCGGTCCGCCTCGGCCAGGTCACCCAGCTCGGCGGTGGCGTACGCCTCGACCGCGCGCAGCGTGCCCACCGCCCACGCCTCGCCGACCCGCTCCCCGAACGGCAGGAACACCCGTGCCAGCCGGCACGCCTCCCGCAGCCGGCCGGCGAGCAGCCGGGCGAACGCGGTGGTGCCGCGCAGCCAGGCCCGCCCGTACGGGTCCTTCAGCTCGGCGAAGAGCCGGGCGGCCCGGCCGAGCACCGCGTCGGTGCCGGCGAAGTCACCCCGGGTGGTGGTCACCCAGGCCAGGTTCTGCAACGACCACGCCTGCCCGCGCGGATCCCGCGCGGCGAGGCTGACCTGATAGGAGGCGGCCAGCCGGCTGCTCGCCTGCCCCAGCCGGCCGGCGATGAAGTCGGCCATGCCGAGCCGGCGCATCGCCGAGCCGCGCACGGTGGGCAGGTCGGCGTCGGTGGCGACCTGCAACGCCTCCTGATAGCTGTGTTCGGCCCGTTCGGCGTCGCCCAGGGTCTGCTGGGCCTGCCCGGCGAGCAGCAGCGCGGCGGCCCGGATGGCCGGTTCGCCGGCGTTCGCGGCGATCTTCTCGGCGGACGCGAGCGCGTCGGCCGGACGCCCGATCTGGAGCAGCGCCCGCGCGTGCACCACCCGGTCGGCCGGCGGCACCGCGCCCCGGGCCAGCTCGGTCGCGCGCTCGGCGTACTCCACGGCCAGCGTCGACTCGCCGAGCCGCAGCGACCGACGGGCGGCCCGGCCCAGCGCGGCCACGCCCAGGCCGGCTACCGCCCGGGCCGGCGCGTCCGGGCGCAGCTTCACCGCGTCGGCAAGCGCGGTCGCCCGCTCGACGTGCTCGGCGACGAAGTCGTCCCGGGCCGCCTCGGTGAACCCGCCGGCCGGCGCGCCCGCCTCGGCCACGCTCTCCGGCGCGGCCCAGCGGGCCAGCGCGGCGTGCCGCTCGGCCAGCTCAGCCTTGCTCACCCCGGCGTACGCGGCCTCCCGCATCAGCGGGGTGGCGAACGCGAAGCCGGTGCGGGTGCGATGCAGCATCCGGCGTTGCAGCAGCTCCTCGACGGCCCGGTCCAGCTCGACCGCGGCCACCGCGGCAGGCCGCCCGTCCCACCCGAGCCGCTGCTCGCGCAGCGCCTCCAGCGCGCCCTCGCCCACGGTGTCGCCGACGACGGCCGCGTCGCGCAGCACCGAACGGGCGTCCGGCGGCAGCGCGTCGATCCGCGCCGCCAGGACGGCGGCCAGGTCCCGGGAGAGCAGCCGGCTGCCCAGCGAGCCGGGGGCCAGCCGCCAGGCCACGTCCGCGCCGCGCCCCGGGCCGGCGGTCAGCGCCCCGCGCTCCATCAGCAATGTGACCAGTTCGGCCAGGTAGAACGGGTTGCCCTGGGCGGTGGCGAGCAGCCGGTCGGCGTCGGCCTGGGGCAGCCGCCCGCCGGCCAGATAGCTGGTGAGCAGCCGGGCCGCGTCCGCGCCGCGCAACGGCGGCAGCGCGTACACCTCGGCGTCCGCCAGCCGGGTCAGCGCCCCGGCGGTCCGCACCAGTTCGGGGCGACCGAGCAACAGCACCAGCACCGGCCCGGAGAGCCGGTTGAGGGTCAGCGCGAGCGCCTTGACCGTCTCGCCGGTGGCGTCGTGCAGGTCGTCCACCACGATCACCATCGGCGCCTCGCCAGCGAGCGCGCTGAGCAGGTCCGCTACCGCGTTCGGCACCGCCTCGGCGTCCGGTGCCGGGCCGGCGGCGTTCCACTCGACGCTGTCCACGGCGGGCGGCAGTTCGGCGTACCCGAGCAGGGCCAGGAGCTGGTCCACGGCGATCGGCGGCGGGTCGCCGGGAAGCCGGGCGAGGCGCTGGCCGAGCCGGCGCAGCCGCTCCTCGACGGCCGCCCGGGTGACCGCGGTGGCCGCGTCGGAGGGCAGGCCGACGGCGGCGCGGACCAGGTCGGCCAGGGGCGCCAGCCGGCGGCGCTCGCCGAAGGCGGCGCAGCGGACCGACAGCACCCGGGCCCCGGTGTGCGCCGCGTACCGGCCGGCGCCGACGTCGTAGCCGGCGGCGAGGCGTTCCACCTCGGCGGCGAAGCGGGACTTGCCGATGCCCGCCTCGGCGGTCATCAGCAACACCCGGGGCACCCCCCGGTCGATCACCTCGGCGAGCCGGCCGGCGACCCGGCCGATTTCGGTCTCCCGGCCCACGTAGGGCGCCTCGTCGCCGAGACCGGACCGGGTGCCGGGCGCGTCCAGCAGGCCCAGCAGCTCGTACGCCTCGACCGGCTCGCGCTTGCCCTTGAGCCGCAGCGGGCGCAGCGCCCGCCAGGAGGCGACGCGCCGGGTCGCGGTGGAGGTGCGCGCCCCGGCGTAGATCGCGCCGACGGCGGCGGCGTCGGCGAGCCGCGCGGCGGTGTTCACCGTGTCGCCGATGACCGTGTATTCGATGGCGGCCTGGATGCCGGCGATGACGTCCCCGGTGTTCAGCCCGACCCGCAGGCCCAGCGGCGCGCCGCCGCCCCGCTCGTCGTCGAGCACCCGGCGGACGGCCCGCTGCATGGACAGCGCCGCCCGCACCGCCCGCTCGGCGTCGTCCTCGTGCGCCACCGGCGCGCCGAAGACCGCCATGATCCCGTCGCCGGTGAGCTTGTCGACGTGCCCGCCGAACGTCTTGACCGCGCCGGCCAGGGCGGCGAGCACCCGGTCGGTGACCGCGCCGACCCGCTCCGGGTCGAGATCCTCCGACCAGGAGGTGAATTCGGAGAGGTCGCCGAAGAGCACGGTGACCACCCGGCGCTCGGCGGCCGGCAGGGTGGCCGCGGCCGGCAGCGCCGCACCGCAGTTGTGGCAGAACCGCGCGCCGGGCACGGCGACGGTCCCGCAGACCGGGCAGGTCACGGCTGCTCCACTCCGAGGTGTTCGAGCTGGGCGCGCACCGACCACTCGGCCGCCCACCACAGCGACCGGTCGACGTCGGCGTAGACCACGGCGACCACCTCGGGCGCGGTGGTGGCGCCGGCGGCCACGGCGGCGCGCACCTGGTCGAGCCGGGCCCGCCGGTGGGCCAGGTAGAACTCGGCCGCCGCGCCGCAGTCGGCAAGCGCCGGGCCGTGGCCCGGCAGGGCCGGGACCCCGCGGTACGTCGCCAGCAGTGCCAGGCTCGACAGATAGTCGCCGAGGTGCCCGTCCGGGTGGGCGACCACTGTGGTGCCCCGGCCGAGGATGGTGTCGCCGGTCAGCACCACCCGCTCGCCGGCGTGCTCGACCAGGAGGCAGACCGAGTCGGCGGTGTGCCCGGGGGTGCGCAGCAGCCGGATGCCCAGCGCCCCGTCGAGCCGGGTGTCGTCGGCCAGCGGCGGTCCGCCGGCGGTGTGCGCGGGGTCGGCGGCGAGCACGGGCACGCCGCCGAGCAGCTCACGCAGCCGGGGAGCACCCTCGGTGTGGTCCGGGTGCCCGTGCGTGATCAGCACGAGACCGACCGGCCCGTGCGCGGCGATCGCGGCCAGGTGCGTCTCGTCGGCCGGCCCCGGGTCGACCACCACGGCCGGCGCGTCCGGGGCGGCCCGCAGCACCCACGTGTTGGTCCCGTCGAGCGTCATCGGCCCCGGGTTGGGCGCCCGCACCAGCGTCACCCACCCCGGCAACTCCTCCGCGAGCGCCCCTGCGGCCCCGGTCACACGCCCACCCATGGCAGCGATCGTACGACCCCGCCCGCCATCCCCCGCGATCTTGCGGTTCCGGCCCCCGGGGTTTGTCCTCGTTCGGGGTTTGTGCCGGGGTGCGACCCGCAAGATCGCGGGGACGGTGCGTCAGGCGACCTCGAGGATCAGCTCGACCTCGACCGGGGCGTCGAGGGGCAGCTCGGCCACCCCGACGGCGCTGCGGGCGTGCCGCCCGGCCTCGCCGAAGACGGCACCGAGCAGGTCGGAAGCGCCGTTGATCACGGCGGGCTGGCCGGTGAAGCCGGTCGCGCTGGCCACGAAGCCGGTCAGCTTCACGATCTTGACGACGTTCTCCAGACCGACCAGCGCGTCGACCGCGGCGAGCGCGTTCAGCGCGCACCGCTGCGCCAGGTCCTTGGCCTGCTCGGCGGAGACGCCGTTGCCGACCTTGCCGGTGGCGAGCAGCTTGCCGTCGGCCATCGGAAGCTGACCCGAGACGTAGACGTGCTGCCCGGACTGGACGGCCGGCACGTAGCTGGCCACCGGCGGCACCACCTCGGGCAGCTCGAGACCGAGTTCCGCGAGCTTCGCGTGGGGTCCGTTGCTCATCTGGTCAGCCCTTCGGGCGCTTCAGGTACGCGACGAGCTGCTCCGGGTTCGGCCCGGGCACCACGGAGACCAGCTCCCAGCCGTCCTCACCCCAGTTGTCGAGGATCTGCTTGGTCGCGTGGACCAGCAGCGGCACCGTGGCGTATTCCCACTTCTGCATCGACGAAGGCTCCCTTGCCTGGCTCGGACTTCAATCAGGCACAGCCTACGGTCCGGCCACCTCAGCCGGTCGCGGGACGCTGGTCCGGCGCGGGCGGCTCGCCGCAGGGGCCCAGGTGCTCGTAGCGCTGCGGGCAGCGGCTGCGGTCGGCCAGCAGCAGGTCGCAGAAGACCCGGTGCCTGTTGTTCTGGTCGTCCGCGGTGGAGACGGTGGTCTCCCCGGCGTCCAGCTCGACCAGGAAGCCCAGCGAGGTGGCGACGATGCTGGCGAGCGCGGTGGCCGCCGCCAGGTCGGGCACTCGCACCGGCAGGTGGATGACGTAGCCGGGCTCCTCCTCGTCCCGACCACGGCTGGCCGGCCGGGCCAGCGTGCGGACCACTTCGCCTCCGGGGCGGTAGGAACGCTCGTTGAACGGCGTGCCCGCACCCGGGCCGTCAGCGTCACCGGGCCGCGCGGCCCGGTCGCCGGGGGGAAACTGGGCTCGGGAAATGTTCTCCGCGTCGCGCATCCACTGCCTCCGGGCGTTCATCACCTGTTCGGGAACACACCTGTGGTCCGGAGTCCCCCGGTCCGGCCACCGTGTCGCGACGAACGTAGGACGCGGCCACCGATTCGACAACGGGACGCGCACGTCTGGTCACGTTGAGTCACATATGCGACACATTGCTGGTCCGGAACGCGATGGCGCTCGTCCGCACGGCGAGCCGACCATGCGGGGCTGGCAAGCGGCCCGCCGACCGCTACCCTTCCGGACTGGGCGGGCGCTGCCGCTCGCCCACCACCTCGACCCCGCGCCCGTCGCCTGGGGCGGCGACTGGCGCACCGCAAACCGGGGGAGACCGATGACCCAACCGCCCGCCGGCGACGCCACCGGCACGCCGGGCGACCCGATCCCGCAACCGGCGTCCCCGGGAGGCCCGCCGCCGTTCGGGCCCACCCAGCCACCACCCGGCTCCGCCGCGCCGGGGCCGGACCATCCGCCGCCCGCCACCATGCCATCGGCGGGCGACGGCCAATCCGCATACCCGCCGGCGCCGCCGACCCGCAAGCGGCGGTCGCTGCTGATCGCCTCGATCGTGCTGGCCGCGGCGGTGCTGCTCTGCGGCGGTGGCGGCACGGCCGCCGTCCTCGCCCTGCGCGCCGGCGAGGACGGCCAGGGCGCGAAGGAGCCGCAGGTGGCGGTGGACGGCTTCGTCAAGGCCGTCTACCAGGACCGGGACGCCGAGAAGGCGGCCACGTTCGTCTGCTCCGCGGCACGCGACGAGGAAAAGATCGCCGCCAAGGTCGCCGAGGTGCAGAAGCACGCCGGCCAGTACCAGAACCCGCGGTTCCGCTGGACCAACCCGACGGTCGACAACCAGACCGGGGACCGGGCCACCGTCTCCACCCGGGTCACCATGACCACCGCCGACGAGAAGGTCGCCGACCAGGAACTGCGCTTCACCGTGGTGCGGAAGACGGGTTGGTGGGTCTGCGAGGTCGCCTGATCCCACCGGCCGGACCGGGCTGGTCCCGACGGCTGGTTAGGCTCGACGGGTGGCAGCGAGTGAGCAGCCGGCCGATTCCGCCGGCAGATGGCGAGGCCGCCTGCACGTGGTGACCGGCAAGGGCGGCACGGGCAAGACGAGCGTGGCCGCCGCGCTGGCCCTCGGGCTGGCCGCCGGGGGGCGGCGCACCCTGCTGGTCGAGGTCGAGGGGCGGCAGGGCATCGCCCAGCTCTTCGACACCGACCCGCTGCCCTACGAGGAGCGGCACCTCACGGACGCCCCGGGCGGCGGTGAGGTGCGGGCCCTGGCGGTCGACGCCGAGGAGGCACTCCTCGAATATCTGGACATGTTCTACAAGCTCGGCGCCGCGGGTCGGGCGCTGCGCAAGCTCGGCGCGATCGACTTCGCCACCACGATCGCGCCGGGCCTGCGCGACGTGCTGCTCACCGGCAAGGTCAAGGAGGCCACCACCCGCACCGTCGGCGCCCGCCGGGCGTACGACGCGGTGGTGCTGGACGCCCCGCCGACCGGGCGGATCGGCCGCTTCCTCAACGTCACGGCGGAGACCGCCCGGCTGGCGAAGGTCGGCCCGATCAAGACCCAGAGCGAGGGCGTCTCCGCGCTGCTGCGCTCGCCGATGACCTCCGTGCACGTGGTGACGCTGCTGGAGGAGATGCCGGTCCAGGAGACGCTCGACGCGGTGGCCGACCTCACCCAGTTGGGCTTTCCGGTCGGCCGGGTGATCGTCAACGGCGTCCGCCCGCCGGTGCCGGCCGGCCGCGCGGTGACCGCGGCCGAGCTGAAGCGGGGGTTGGCCGCCGCCGGGCTGCCCACCGACGCCCGGACCGTGGCCGGCCTCGCCGAGGAGGCGCGCGACCAGCGGGTACGCCGTGAGCTTGAGGATTCGCTCCGCGGCGACCTGGTGGAGCTGGGGCGGCCCCTGACCGAGCTGCCGCTGCTGCCCGACGGGGTCGACCGGGCGGGGTTGGCGACGCTGGCCGAGGCGCTCGTCCGGGCGGATTGACTCACACCTGCGGCCGGCAGGAGCAGAGAGCCCCTCGGGACCGATACGCTCGATTGGTGCCTTCCGAAGACGCGGCGCCTCCGCTGGACGTCGACCAGATCCTCGCCGACCCGGGCGTGCGGATCGTGGTCTGCTGCGGCGCGGGCGGTGTGGGCAAGACGACCACCGCCGCGGCGCTGGCGCTGCGGGCAGCCGAGCGGCACGGCCGGCGGACGGTGGTGCTCACCATCGACCCGGCCCGCCGGTTGGCCCAGTCGCTCGGCCTGACCGAGCTGGACAACACGCCCCGCCAGGTCAAGGGCATCGACGTGGAGGCCAGCGGCGGCGAGCTGCACGCCATGATGCTCGACATGAAGCGCACGTTCGACGACGTGGTGCTCCAGCACACCGACCCGGCGAAGGCCGCGGAGATCTTCGCCAATCCGTTCTACCAGGCCATGAGTTCCACCTTCGCCGGCACCCAGGAATACATGGCGATGGAGAAGCTGGGCCAGTTGCACGCCCGGGGCGACTGGGACCTGATCGTGGTGGACACCCCGCCGTCGCGTTCCGCGCTCGACTTCCTCGACGCGCCGGCGCGGCTGTCCCGGTTCCTCGACGGCCGGATGCTGCGGCTGCTGCTGGCCCCGGCGCGCAGCGGCGGACGGAGCATGTTCAGTCTGGTCACGGCGAGTTTCGGGATGTTCTCCAAGGTGGTGCAGAAGGTGCTCGGCGCGCAACTGCTCACCGACCTGTCCGGCTTCGTCGCCGCGCTCGACTCGATGTTCGGCGGGTTCCGGCAGCGGGCCGAGCAGACATACCGGATCCTGCAGGCCGGGGAGACGGCGTTCCTGCTGGTCGCGGCGCCGGAGCCGGATGCGGTCCGGGAGGCGGCCTACTTCGCCGGCCGGCTGCGTGACGAGCGGATGCCGCTGGCCGGGCTGGTGCTCAACCGGGTCCACCGGCCGGGCGCGCCGGGGCTGTCCGCGCAGCGGAGCCTGGCCGCGGCGGAGCGGCTGGCGGAGTCCGGCGGGCACGAGGGCACCGTCGAGGTGCTGCGCGCGCATGCCGCGCTGGCCCAGCAGGCGGACCGCGAGCAGCGGGTGGCGGCCCGGTTCACCGAGGCGTTCCCGGCGGTGCCGGCCGTGTCGGTGACGGCGCAGCCCGCCGACGTGCACGACGTCGACGGGCTGCGGACGATCGGCGAGGCGATCAGCCGGCGGTGACGGTCAGGTCGCGGTGGTGACCAGCACCTTGTCCTTGCCGGCCTTCTCCTTGGCGTTCTTCTTCATGGCCGCCTCAAACATCTTGCGCCAGCTGGTCACCTGCGGGTGGCGACGCAGCAGCGCCCGGCGTTCGCGTTCGGTCATGCCTCCCCACACGCCGAACTCGATCCGGTTGTCGAGCGCGTCGGCCAGGCACTCGTACCGAACTGGGCAGCTCCGGCAGATCCTCTTCGCCACGTTCTGTTCGGCGCCTTGGACGAACAACGCGTCCGGGTCCCCGTTCTGACACGCCGCCAGCGACGGCCAGTCAGTGATCATGCCCATCTGTACACGTCCCCCCTTGCAGTACCTACCGACTTCGCGCGAGCAGCCCCCGAACTTCCCCCCGGTCGTCCGGCCGGCCTCCCCAGGGCGGCATGGACGACGTGTGACTGCGATCGCCGTCACCCATCATGCTGTGTAGTCACCCGATTACGCAACGTTGTCGGCGAAATCCATCGTTCCGGACATTCCCGGCTTCCCGGGCCATCGCCGCCGTCTACCCCGCTCCGGTACGGAGAAACGCGGTCGTTTGCAGGAACTTCCGTGGATCTCACGCAACCCGCCACCCGGGCTCGTGCGTTTAGCACAACGAGGCCGGCGCGTGATGGAAATGGGGAAAGTTCCCCGTGCGCCCGCCGTTCCCTGCTCGCGTACCCTGTCGAGGTGACCTGGATGCGGAAACGTGATCACAACGTCTTGACCAACGCCGCATCGCTGCTGATCTGTGGCCTGTTGGCCGGCGTGGTGGTCGCCGCGGCGGCCTTCCCCGCGGTGGCGATGTCCGGACTTGCCGCCAAGGCGGGCGCCGAGACATTCGGCGCGCTGCCCAAGGAACTGACGGTGGCCCGGGCCCCGCAGATCACCTACGTGCTCGCCTCCGACGGCAAGACGCCGCTGGCCACCATGTATGACGAGAACCGCAAGGACGTCAAGTTCAAGGACATCTCGCCGTACATGCGCAAGGCCATCATCGCGGCCGAGGACCACGACTTCTACAAGCACAACGGCGTCGACCTCAACGGCATCGCCCGGGCGTTCGTCAACAACCAGTCCGCCGGCTCGTCGCGGCAGGGCGCGTCGACGCTCACCATGCAGTACGTCCGGCTGGCCATCTCCTACTCGGCCACCCACCCGGCCGACGTGGTCGCCGCCACCGAGGACACCAGCGCCCGCAAGCTGCGCGAGATGAGCCTGGCGCTCCAGGTCGACAAGGAACTCTCCAAGGACGAGATCCTGGAGCGCTACCTGAACATCGCCGCGTTCGGCAACGGCGCCTACGGCATCTTCGCCGCCAGCAAGGTCTACTTCGGCAAGCTGCCGAGCAAGCTCGACATCCAGGAGTCGGCGATGCTCGCCGGCATGGTGAAGGCGCCTACCGCGTTCGACCCGACCACCAAGGCCGGCTACCCGGAGGCGGTCGGGCGGCGCGACTACGTCATCCAGAACATGGTGCAGATCGGCGCGATCACCCAGGCCGAGGCGGACGCCGCCAAGAAGATCAAGCTTGAGGTCGAGGACAAGCGCACGCCGAACGGCTGCACCCAGGCCAACACCAACTCCTGGGGCTTCTTCTGCGACTACTTCTACCGCTGGTGGCTCCAGCAGGAGACGTTCGGCGGCACCTCGTACGACCGGGAGCGGCGGCTGAAGAGCGGCGGCTACACCATCGTCACCAGCATGGACGTGCAGGCGCAGAAGGCCGCCGACAAGGCCGTCCGCAACCATCTGAGCGAGAGCAGCAAGGCGGCCCGGATGGTGGCCGTGATCGAGCCCGGCAGCGGCCGGGTCCGAGCCGTCGCGGTGAACCGCAAGTTCAAGATCGACGACCCGAAGAATCCGCAGAACAAGATCTCCAGCGATCCGAAGAAGGCCAAGAAGAAGATCCGGGGCAACTACCCGAACACGGTGAACCCGCTGGTCACCGGCGGCCCCGGCATCTCCGGCTACCAGGCCGGCTCGACCTTCAAGATCTTCACGTTGGTGGCCGCGCTGGAGAAGGGCTACCCGCTCAGCTACACCATCAACGCGCCGCAGCAGTTCAAGTCCGACTACCCGGTCGAGTTCAACTCCCCGGCCGCCTGCAAGGGCACCAACAAGTACTGCCCGACCAACGCCAGCAAGTCGATGGCCGGCACGCACACCATGTGGAGCGGCTTCAGCTTCTCGGTAAACACGTTCTTCATCGACCTCCAGCAGCGGGTCGGCGCGGAGAACGCGGTAAAGGCGGCGCAGAAGCTGGGCATCAACTTCCGCTCGTCGGAGGATGCCAAGCTCGCCGCCAACCCGCACCAGTGGGGCGCGTTCAGCCTCGGCGTCTCGCAGACCACCCCGCTCGAGCTGGCCAACGCGTACGCCACGCTGGCCGCCGACGGGAAATACTGCGAGCCGATCCCGGTGCAGGAGATCCGCGGACCGGACGGCAACAAGCTCGACATCGCCAACCCGCACTGCGAGCAGCGGGTCAGCACCGAGGTGGCGCGCGCCGCAGTGGACGCGGCCCGCTGCCCGGTCGGCGACCACTCCGACACGTCGAAGTGCGGCCCCTCCGCCACCGCAGGCAACGTCCGCGGCATCGTCAAGGCACCCGTCGCCGGCAAGTCCGGCACCACCGACAGCGACAAGACGTCCGCCCTGGTCGCCATGACCAAGCAGTACGCGGTGGCCGGCATCATGGCCGACCCGGACTGGGCCCAGACCAACCAGAAGATGGGCCACGACGTCAAGAACGGCATCAACCCGGCGGTCTACGAGACGCTGCGGGACGCCATGAAGGGCAAGAAACGGGAGGACTTCACCCCGCCCTCCGGCAAGATCGTTATGGGCGACCAGCGCTCGATCCCCGGCGTGAAGTGCCAGTCCGTGGACACCGCCAAGTCGCGGATCAAGGGCGCCGGCTTCGAGCCGGTGGTGTCCAGCAACAAGGTGCCGTCGGAGTGCCCGGCGGGCACCGCGGCCGGCACCAGCCCGGACGGGCGCACCATCAAGGGCGGCGTGGTCCTGATCGAGGTCAGCTCCGGCCAGGGCGGGCCGAAACCCGGCGACGCCACCGGACCCGCCAACCCGCCCAACCCGGGCAACGGCCGGCCGGGACGCCGCGGCTGACCGGAGAGCGACGACGACGGGCGGGCACCCCCAGCGGGTGCCCGCCCGTTCCGTTCCCGTCCGGCGATCAGAGGCCGAGCTGGCGGCGTACCTCGGCGGCGACCCGGCCCCCCTCGGCCCGGCCGGCCACCGCGGCCTGGGCCGCCTTCATGGCCAGGCCCATCTGCGCCTTGCCGGTGAAGCCGCCCGCGGCGAGCGCCCCCGAGACCAGCTCGGCCAGCTCGTCGTCGGGGAGCTGCTTAGGCAGGTAGCGCTCCAGCACCTCACCCTCGGCGGTCTCCTTGCCGGCCTGCTCGGCGCGCCCGGCGTCGGCGAACGCGGTGGCCGCCTCGCGCCGCTTCTTCGCCTCCTTGGTCAGCACCGCGAGCACCTCGTCGTCGCTCAGCTCGCGCTTCTCGCGACCGGCGACCTCCGCGTTGCCGACGGCCGCGAGGGCCATCCGCAGCGTGGAGGTGGTCAACTCGTCGCGGGCCTTGAGGGCGGCGCGCATGTCGGTGGTGAGACGGTCCTTCAGCGTGCTCATGAACGGTGAAACTACCCTGAACACCATGCGAAAGCGCACACTATTCCGGCTCGCGGCCGGCACCGTCGTCGCCGGCGCGGCGACCCTGGCCTACGCGTCGCTCGTCGAGCGCAACCTGTTCACCCTCCGCCGCTACGACGTTCCGGTGCTCCCCACCGACGCCGAGCCGCTGCGGGTGCTGCACCTGTCGGACCTGCACATGATGCCCAACCAGCGCCGCAAGCAGGACTGGGTGGCCTCGCTGGCCGCGCTCGACCCGGACCTGGTGGTGGTCACCGGCGACAACATGGCCGACCCGGAGGCGGTGCCCGGCGTGCTGCGGGCCCTCCAGCCGCTGCTCGACCTGCCCGGCGCGTTCGTGTTCGGCTCCAACGACTACACCGGCCCGGTCATCAAGAACCCGTTCACCTACTTCCTGCCCAAGCGGGAGTACGCCGAGGGCGTGCCGCTGCCGTACGAGGAGCTGCGCGGCATCCTCATCGGCGCGGGCTGGGCGGACCTGAACAACGCCCGCACCTCGATCAAGGCCGGCGGTCGAGAGATCGAACTGGTCGGTGTGGACGATCCGCACGTCGAACGCGACGACTACGACGCGGTGGCCGGGCCGGTCGGCGACTCCACCGCACTGTCGATCGCCGTGACCCACTCACCGGAGCCGGCCGTGCTGGACCGGATGGCCGCCGACGGCTTCGGGCTGCTGCTGGCCGGACACACCCACGGCGGGCAGGTCTGCGTGCCCGGCTACGGCGCACTGGTGACCAACTGCGGGCTGCCCCGGTCGATGGCGCGCGGCCTGCACCGCTGGCCCGGCTCGGACTCCTGGCTGCACGTCTCCGCCGGGCTGGGCACCCACCCCACCGCGCCGATCCGCTTCGCCTGCCCGCCCGAGGCGAGCATCCTGACCCTGATCTCCCGCTGACGCTATTTTCGTCGATCTTGGTGCGGGGCCGCCCCTCCGGGTGCCTTTCCGCACCAAGATCGAGGCGTCGCGTGTGGTGGGGGTACCGAGTTTGACCTCGGAGGCGGGTGGGCTACTATTTGTCGGCACGCCTCGGGGTGTGGCGCAGCTTGGTAGCGCGCTTCGTTCGGGACGAAGAGGTCGTCGGTTCGAATCCGGCCACCCCGACCGAGGTCAGGGGCCACTCTCCATCGATGAGAGTGGCCCCTGATGCATTCGTACAGCAGTCGAGTACAGCGCCGCCGCGCGAGTCACCGCCGGCCGTGGTGGGGATGCGGCGCGGAGTGTGCGGGGCCGCCCCCAAAGGTCAAGGGCGCTTCGCGTCGCTGCGCGACGGCCGTGCGGGCCGCCCTTGACCCCGGAGCCTCTGCGACCCCTCAGGCCGGCTGTTGCCGGCAGGCCAGGGGCCTGCCTGGGTGTGCCACGCGCCGCATCCCCACCACGGCCTCGTCGGCAAGGCGCGGACCTGGCCCGCTTCGTCAAGACTGTCTTGACCGCGAACTTCTCAGGGCGTCCCTCTGTTCACCTCTGTAACGCTGCGCGCGGTGGCGGCACCAGCTTGTCAAGCTGTCGCTCCAGACTCAGCGGATCCGCGAAGAACTCAACATCACCCACCTGGGCCAGTTCGCTCACGATCTCAGTCGGCCAGTCGGCCCGAGCGCCGTCGAGAGCGGCGATTCGGTTCTCCTTAGGCACATCCGACAGGTCGAAGATGTAGTAGCAGTGCTCTGCCGCCTGGTCACGATCTCGTGAGCTGACGGCCTGGACATAGGCGGAGCGATCGTGGCTAGAAACACGAAGCGTGACCTGGCGCTTTCGGCCGGATCGTAGAGCCAGGGGTGCCTCTCGCTGAACCTGGCGGCTGCCCTCTGCCCAGCTCTTGACGCGCTCTACTACGCGGTCGGGGAATCTAGTCAGCGTCTGGCGTACCGCGAGCCAGCGGAGTTGCTCTGTGCGCATGGATGCCTGAGCAACATCCAGCACCATCCGTCCGAGTTCGTCAGCAACGCCGAAGGTCGCAAGCTCCCCCGGTGCGGCATTGACTCCGCTGAGGCCGACGCTTCGTACAGTCTCTGCGAATGCCTCTGCGGGACGTCCGGCACTCACGTTGACACCTGCCATGGCGAGCTGGGTGGCAGCAACGGCGCGGTCTGATACCCGAAACCCAGAACCCATGGGCTCCACCAGAATCCGGACCACGTCGCCATCACCGTACGTGAGCGGTAGGTCGACTAGGAGTCCGTCGCCGTAGGGTCGGACAACGGTCTGGTCGTTGATCGTGCGTAGGATCGCGCCCACGGTGGCTGCTGAGTCCATGGTTCCCCTCCTCACGGCTCTGACCAGGCGAAATCGGACGCCATCTCGATGAAGCACTCGTTCGCGAACGCTTCAAGGATCGCACGGTACGTACCCGGAGCGACCCTGGGTTGAAGCGGAACTTCGGGAATATCTGTGGGCTCGTAGGCACCTTCGTCGGAGGACCCGGGCTCTACGCGATGCTTGTGAGTGCCGGTGATCGGGCGATGGGGAACGTTGACGCACAGACGGCGAGCTGAAAACCTGTCGCGACCAGCGCCGACGAGGTACTGAAGCTTCGGTTCGCTGGGTGCCAGGGGATTCACCACCAGGCGCAGCAGGCACGGACTTAGGACTGCCAGCGCGGTACGAACGCGGACGATGCCCTCTTTGCTGGACCCCTGGCCTCGGGTGGCGGTCCAGGTGATACCACCAACCGTAACGGCCCGAGCAAGGGGCGAGAGCAACGCTCCGACGTTCGCGGCGGTGATGAGAGGCGAGGTCTGTCGACTCATCGGGCCATTTACCTGGCCCGCAAGCCCAGAAGCCGGACCTTCTGCCGTGAACACGCCATACGTCGCTCCCTCGGCGGTAGGGGATTGAGCTACCAGAATGTAGGTAGCAGACTAGTTACGCCGAGCAAATCCTCAACCGTCCGTAAGGGTAGAGCTGCCCCCTGACGTCCTCGCATGACGCTGGTCCTTGATGGCAAGGCCCCGGACCGGTCGGGCGCGTCAATTGTTGGCATCGGACGTCACCAGGCCGTCGGAGGCCGATCGCGAGCGACCAACGACGACCACTGGTGACGACGTCTGCCCGGGGTAGGCGGAAGGGGCCTCTCACGCTCGTACCCAGAACTGCCAGTCGTCAGGTGCAGGCGGCCACGACGGATCGGGACGCCAGCCCTGGGGTGGAACCCAACCTGCGGGCGGAGGCGGCCATCCCCGCGGAACCACGAACCGCCATTGCTGCATTGGGGCAACATCGCGCCCGGGGCTCTCTGCGGTCGCCTGCTGTGCTGACCGGGCTCCTTCAGCCGCTGGTGGCGCATCCAACCACGCATCAGTCAGGGAACTGGCCTTGCACACGTTCAGCGTGACGTCGGCCTTGACCCGGTTGCCCTTCAGGACTGCACGGGCGGCCGTCAACATGCCGAGTTCCGAGAGGTGGGCGAGCACCGGCAACATCTCGGCTGACGTCGCCGGGCTCAAGGTGCCAGCGGGCTCCCCGTTGACTCGAACCTCTACCAGCGTTCGCGTCGATCGAGCCCGCTGCTGCTCAACCTGGTGCAACGTCACATAGATCCAGCACTCGCCCTGCGGGCTCACCAGCTGAGCCAAATGAGTCATGTGCTTCTCTTCGCCCGTCACTTGGACGATGCGGCCTTGGGGAAGCATCACGTGCAAATCGGCTGGCGGCATGTTCGCTGGAACGATCATGTGCGGGTCAGCGAGGTCCAGGGTCACCGATCCCACGAACTTGGGCCGGCGTCGACCGTCCCAGTCTTCCTCTTCCCGTCCCCAGATGCGGGCTCGGACCTGGGGGATCCAGCCCTGGTTGACGAGCGCCGTGAGGGCCGGCGAGTAAACCTTGGCCTGGTCTTTGGGCAGATACCCAAGGGTTTGCCCGCCATAGACGACCTTGACGGCGTGCGGGTCGAAGCGGTTGGTGGGCTCCGGGCTGAGGTGCACATCCTTCTCTACCTCAGACCCGTACTGCTTGAAGTCCGCGCCGAGTGCCGCTCGAATCTCCTTGGCGTAGTTGGACTCGCCTACGACCTCCTGGCTGCACCACCCTCGCTGGCCCCACAGGTCAAATGGTCGGATCATTGGCGGAGGCTACCGCCCCCGACCGAGCCCTCGTCAGCCCAGAGCCGCAAAAGTGTCAGGTATTCGACACCCCGTAGCCGAGACGTCAGACAGCGAGGCAGCAGAGAGGCGCGGAACGTCGATGCCTGGGTCGGAGGTGTGACCATAGCCGGGCTGCCAGCCATGCTGTCGACAGCAACGCTGACAGCAACCGCCCCAGACGGCCGCACGCTGGCGGAGCCAGGGGTACGGACGAAGTTTCGAGCTTGCGGCCGTTCCCGCACAACAAGTACAGACGCGGTGCACAGAGCTTGCAAGCGAGAGGTTCAGACGTCTTCAGGCGGGCGTGGAAGGTGACGCGCAATGCGCGAGGGGTTCTGGGGCGGCAGGGCAGCCCGGTAGCGTTGGTGCCACGGCGGCCCGGGTGCCGATGGTGCATCCCGCGCTACGAGGAGGTTCGGGATGGATTCCTTGCCGGAGTTGACTTTCGGGCAGCGGTTGAAGGTCTACCGGGAGCGGTCCGGGAAGACTCGCGCGGTGCTCGGTGGCTTGGTGGGCCGCAGCGCCGAGTGGGTCAAGGCGGTGGAGACCGACCGGATCCTGCCGCCGCGCATTCACATGCTGGATCGCATTGCGCGTGCCCTCAAGGTGGAGGTGGCTGCCTTGGCCGGGGAGTTGAGCGACCGGTCTGCCGTGGTCAACGGGCCGGAGCACCCTGCGCTGGCGTCTGTCCGGGACGCCGTGAACCGCTTCGTGCTTTCCGACGAGGCTTCCGCGGAGTCGTTGACGAGCCTGAGGGAGCGGCTGGCGGTGGCGTGGCGGGCACGCCATCAGGCGTCGGATCACCGTACGGTGTTGGGCGGGTTGTTGCCGGGGCTGCTTCGTGACGTGCAGCGTGCCGTGTTGGCGTACGAGGGTGACGAGCGTCGGCAGGCCCAGGCGCTGTTGGCCGAGACGCTCGGGTTGACCCAGATGTTCCTTGCCTACCAGCCGGCCGCCGAGCTGCTGTGGCGGGTCGCGGATCGGGCGATGGTGGCGGCGCAGGAGTCCGGTGACCCGGAGGCGGTGGCGTGCGCGGGGTGGTTCCTGTGCCAGGTGCATCGGGACGCCGGTGACTGGGACACCGCGATGGCGGTGACTCTGGACGTCCTGTCGGCCCTGGAGCCGCGGGCGGCCGAGGGGACGACGAACTTGCTGGCGTTGTGGGGTGCACTGAACTTCGAGGCGGCCTACACCGCAGCTCGTGCTGGGGAGGAAGGTCGGGCCTGGCGCTACTGGGATCGCGCGGATCGGGTGGCGCAGCGTCTACCGCAGGTCTTCTATCAGCCGCAGACCTCGTTCTCGCGGGTCATCATGGGCGCTCACGCGGTGACCGTGGCGGTGGAGTTGCAGAAGTCCGGTGAGGCGGTTCGGCAGGCGCGCCGACATGATTCGGCGGCGATTCCGTCGAGGCCACGTCGGGCACGTCATCTCATTGAGGTCGCGCGGGCGCACTACGGCAAGGACGACAAGGAAGCGGCCGTGAAGACTCTTCGGCAGGCGTACGTGTCGGCGCCGGAGACGATCCGCTTCAACGGGTATGCCCGGCAGATCACCTTGGACCTGCTCGATGGTCCGCGTTCCACCCGGGACGACGCCCGTGACCTTGCAGTGAAGGTCGGGCTTCTCTCCTGATCTAGGGGTATGAACCATACCCATTCCGCTCCGCGACCCACCGTAGCTTCTTGCTCACGGGATGCGGCGGGCGGTGCGGGTATCGCCTGGTCGCCGCGTCCCTCTCAGCTGCGAGGGCAGGGCCGCCCTCGTGACCGACGAGGGAGGGTATGTGCGGCGCGTCTCGTATGACGACTACCTCTCGGCCACCGCGCTGACCCTCGCCCGCAGGCATCGGCCGGTGTGGTCATGGCGACTCTGGCGGCGTATCTGCCGCTGTGGTGCCGACCTGCCGTGCCGTGCCCGGCATCGGATTCCGATCAGCCGTGGCCACTGGCCCCGGGAGCGTGAGTGGTGAGCAGCGGGCAGGAGCAGGCGATCCTCGCGGTGCACGTCCGAGGGCTCGACGGCATGTGCACCGGTTGTCGCGCCTGGTGGTCGCGGCTCACGCCGTACCCGTGCTGGCAGGTGGACTGGGCGACCAGCCGGCAGGCCCGGGCGATCACCGCCCGGTTCCTGGAGGGTGCGCGGTGACCACCCATGGCCCGGTCATGCCGATCTGGAGTTGCGGAGGCTGCGACCTGCCCTGGCCCTGCCCGACCCGGAAGCGGGAGTTGCGGGCGGAGTACGCGGACGCTCCGGTGTCGCTGGTTCTCTATCTCGGCAGCTATCTCGTCCAGGCCACCGAGGATCTGCCCTGGACGCCGGCCGGCGTGCTGCACCGCCGCTTCCTCGGCTGGACCAGGGAAGCCGGCCAGCCCATGCCAGCAGTACAGCAGCGAAGTACAGCAACCGTGCCGGCCGAACCAGGCCGAGAAGCGCGCCACCAGGCCCTCTGACCTCGCATCGAGCCCGATCCGACCGGCGTGCCGCCAGTTTGGGACGAAGAGGTCGTCGGTTCGAATCCGGCCTCCCTGACCAGGTGAGACCCCTCACCGACGACACCAACCCCCGTGTTGACACCCGTGGCGTTCTACTCACGCCTCATCTGGTCCGCGAGTGGATCACGGTGGATGTCTCCAACGCCGTACCCGCACCACCGTGACCTTGATGACGAGCGTGCGGCCGGCTACGGGCGGTTGATCAATTCACCTGGCACTGTTGACCCATGCCAGCGATGATCCGATCCCGCCTGACCGATTGGACCACAGTCGTACCCCTGCTCGCCGTGCTCCTGCTGGTCTTCACCTGGGGGCGGGAGCTGCCCGGTGCGCTGATCTTCGTGGTGGCCGCGCTGCTCGCGGCGGCCGTCCTGGCGGCCGTCCATCACGCCGAGGTGGTGGCGCACAAGGTCGGCGAGCCGTACGGCTCGCTGGTGCTGGCGGTCGCGGTCACCGTGATCGAGGTCGGTCTGATCGTCACGCTGATGATCAGCGGTGGGGACAAGACGCAGGCGCTGGCCCGGGACACCGTCTTCGCCGCCGTGATGATCACCTGCAACGGCATCCTCGGCCTGTCGCTGCTGCTCGGCGCGCTGCGCCGGCGGGTGGCCGTGTTCAACCCGGAGGGCACCGGCGGGGCGCTGGCCACCGTGGTCACCCTCGCCACGCTCAGCCTGGTGGTGCCGTCGTTCACCACCAGCCGGCCCGGTCCGGAGTTCTCCCCCGCCCAGCTCGCCTTCGCGGCGGTCGCGTCGCTCGCGCTCTACCTGCTGTTCGTGATGGTGCAGACCGGCCGGCACCGCGACTACTTCCTCCCGGTGACCCAGGAGGGCAGCATCATGGCCGAGGACACCGACGGTGACGGGCACGCCGAGCCGCCGTCCACCCGCACCGCCCTGGCCAGCCTGGCGTTGCTGGTGGTGGCGCTGGTGGCGGTGGTCGGTGACGCGAAGACCATCTCCCCGGCGCTGGAGAGCGCCGTGCAGGGGGCCGGCCTGCCGCAGGCGTTCGTCGGTGTGGTCATCGCGCTGCTGGTGCTGGCGCCGGAGACGCTCGCCGCCGCCCGGGCGGCCCGGCGGGACCGGGTGCAGATCAGCCTCAACCTGGCGCTCGGCTCGGCGATGGCCAGCATCGGGTTGACCATCCCGGCCATCGCGATCGCCTCGATCTGGCTGGACGGCCCGCTGCTGCTGGGCCTGGGCGGCACCCAGTTGACGCTGCTCGCGCTGACCGCGTTGACCGCGGTGCTCACCGTGGTGCCCGGGCGGGCCACAGTGCTCCAGGGTGGCGTGCACCTGGCGCTGTTCGCCGCGTTCGTCTTCCTGGCCGCCAGCCCGTGACGGACCGCCGGCCGCCCCGCCGGTCAGTCGTGCAACTCGGTGCGGGCCACCTCGGTGAACGCCGCCGTGAGACAGTCCGCGAACGGACGGCCGGTGACCGCCAGCAGGTCGGCGACGAGCAGCGGGGCGTGCCGGGCCACGGCCGCCGGGCCGGGCGGGCTGTCGTCGTCGCCCGGGTCGTAGACGCCGAGGGCGCCGGCCAGCAGCACCAGCAGGACGTGCGGGTCGACCTCGGGCCACCACGTCGCGGCGGCGCGGACGCAACGCTCCAGCACCTGGCGGACGTCGTCGCCGTCCAGCCCGTCCGGGTGGCCCTCCTCCAGCAGGAGCCGGACCACGCCGCCGAGCACCAGCCCGGCCCGGTCGGCAGCGGCGAGCCGTTCGACGGCCGGCCGGTACGCCCCGGCGTCGCGCGCCCGGGCCGCGTCGACCGCCTCGGTGGCGGTCACGGCGATCTCACGGGCCGGGGCGGGCAGGTGTCGCCAGGTCGTGGTCACCGCGCCAGCATGGCAGACCGGGTGGGCTTGCTCACCTTCCGGCCCGACGCCCGCTTGGGTAAGGAGTAAACGGGTCGCGGGTGTCGTACCCGCCGCCCAGAATCCAGCCATGCTGCGCCGCGCCCTGCCCGCCCGTCCCGAAGCCCGCCGGATCCTGGTCGGCACCCTGCTCTCCGCCGTCGGGCGCGGTCTCACGTTGCCGTTCCTGTTCATCTACCTGACCGACGTGCGCGGGCTCACCGACGCCCGCGCCGGTCTGGTGATCGGCTGGTTCGGTGCGGTGACGCTGGCGCTGTCCCCGGTGGGTGGCGCGCTGATCGACCGGTTCGGCGCGCGCCGGGTGGTGCTGCCGTGCCTGGCGATCGAGGCGGTCGGCACCGGCTCGCTGGCCCTGGTCGACTCGACCGCCTCGGCGTTCGGCGTGATGACCCTGGTGGCGGTCGGCAGCTCGGCGATCTGGTCCGGGCAGAACACGATCCTCGCCTCGCTCACCGGCGACGGCGAGCGGCAGCGGGTCTTCGGGCTCAACTTCGCCCTGCTCAACCTGGGCATCGGCGCCGGTGGCCTGATCTCCGGCGCGGTGGTCGACGTGGCCCGCCCGGTCACTTTCCAGGCGATCTACCTGCTGGACGCGGTGAGCTACCTGACTCCGGCGCTGATCCTGCTCACGCTGCCGCAGGTGGGACGCCGGCCGGTCGCGGTGACGGGCGGGGGCGGTGCCGCGCCGGCGACGGGTGGCTATCTGACGGTGCTGCGGGACCGCCCGTTCCGCCGGCTCGTCATCTTCGGCCTGGTGCTGACCACCTGTGGTTACGCGCAGATCGAGGTGGGTTTCGCGGCGTACTCGGTGCGGGTGGTGGAGGTGACGCCGCGGGTGGTGGCCTGGGCGCTGGCGGCGAACACCGTGATGATCGTGCTCGCCCAGTTGTTGGTGCTCCGCCGGCTGGAGGGGCGCAGCCGCACCGGCGCGTTGGCGGTGGTGGGCGCGGTCTTCGCGGGTGCCTGGCTGGTGCTCGGCGCGGCCGGCGTGGTGGGTGGCGGCAACGCCCTGCTCGCGGCGTTCGGTGTGGTGGCCTGTTCGGCGATCTTCGGCTTCGGCGAGACGATGCTGTCCCCGGTCATGCCGGCGTTGACGAACGCGCTGGCCACGGACGAGCTGCGTGGTCGTTACAACGCGATGAGTTCGATGATCTTCGGGATCAGCGGGGTGGTCGGTCCGGTCACCGCCGGGCCGCTGATCGGGGCGGCGGACGGGCGGGTCTGGGTGACGGTCGTGGTGGGTGGCTGCCTGGTGGCCTCGCTGCTCGCGCTGTCGCTGCGCCCGCTGCTCACCCCCGCCCAGGACGGCCGCCCGGCGGCTCCGTCACCGGCGCCGGCCCCCGAGCCCGCCCCGGCGGCCTGACCGGGCCTCTGGTTCGGACGGCGACGGGCCCCGGAGCGGCGCTCCGGGGCCCGTCGGCCGTTGCGGGTCAGGCCGCGGGGACCTCCGCGGTGGTCTGGATCCGGTCCAGCGCCGGCGCGGACACCGGCGACTTCTCGGTCAGGTACGCGGTGAAGGCGTCCAGGTCGATCTGGCCGGTCACCGCGTTGGTGCCGCCGGTCAGGACGCTGAAGCCGTCGCCGCCGCCGGCGAGGAAGTTGTTCACCGTGACCCGGTAGGTCCCGGTGTCGGTCACCGGGGTGCCGTTGATGGTGAGGCTGCCCCGGACCACCCGGGAGCCGGCGCACGGCGTCCCGGCCGGTGCGGTGGTGCCGTTGACGTCGACGACGTACCGCACGGTCGAGGACGCGTAGAGCACGCGGGCCACGGTGAACTGCTGCTCCAGCATGCAGTAGAGCTGCGCGCCGGTGAGGTCCAGCGTGACCAGGTTGTTGGCGAACGGCTGAACGGTGAACGCCTCGGCGTAGGTGACCGGGCCGGCGTCGAGGTCGGCGCGCACACCACCGGGGTTCATGAACGCGGCGACCGCGTTCTGTTCGGTGTCGGTGGCGGCGAGCTGCGCGTCGGCGATCAGGTTGCCCAGCGGCGACTCACCGGTCTGGTAGGTGGGGTTGCCGTTGGCGTCGACGCCGGTCTGGTAGAGGTTCTCCTGCGCCTTGGTGATCACCTCGGTGGTCTCGCCGACGACCCGGTCGGCGACCGGGCCGAGCGCGGTCTTGTACCGGTTGATCAGCTCGGTCGAGGCCGGGTCCTTGGCGACGTCCCGGGTGACCACCACGTTGTTCGCCGACGCGCTGACCACGTCCCGGGTACGCCTGTCGATCTTCAGGTTGATGTCGGTGACCAGGCGGCCGAACGAGCTGGCGCTGGTGACCAGCTTGCCGTTGATGTTGCAGTTGTACGCGGCGTGGGTGTGCCCGCTGACGATCACGTCGATGGCCGGGTCCATCCGGTTGGCGATGTCGACGATCGGCCCGCTGAAGCCGGTGCAGTCGTTGATGCCGCCGCCGTTCTGCACGCCGCCCTCGTGCAGCAGCACGACGATGCTCTTGACGCCGAGCAGCCGCAGGATCTTGGCGTACTTGTTGGCGGTGTCGGCCTCGTCGGTGAAGCGCAGCCCGGCGACGCCCTGCTGGCTGACGATGTTCGGGGTGCCCTCCAGGGTCATCCCGATGAAGCCGATGGGCACGCCCTTGACGATCTTGATGCCGAACGGCTGCATCAGCGGCAGGCCGGTGGAGGTCTTGAACGCGTTCGCGGAGAGGTACCTGAACTTCGCGCCCTTGAACGGCGTGCCGTCGGCGCAGCCGTCCACCGGGTGGCAGCCGCCGCGCTGCATCCGCAGCAGCTCGGTGGCGCCCTCGTCGAACTCGTGGTTGCCGACGCTGGCGAACTCCAGCCCGGCGAGGTTCATCTCCTCGATGGTGGGCTCGTCGTGGAACGCGGCGGACAGCAGCGGCGAGGCGCCGATCAGGTCACCGGCGGCGACCGTGACGGTGCCCTTGCCCTGCGCCTGGGCCGCGGCGCGCATGGCCTTCAGGTGGCTGGCCAGGTATTCCGCGCCACCGGCGGGCTGGCCGTCGATGGTGCCGCTGGACCCGCTCGGCGGCTCCAGGTTGCCGTGGAAGTCGTTGATCGCGAGCAGCTGGACGTCGACCGGCTTCGAGTGGGCCTCGGCCTGGTCGGGGGTGACGGCGACGGCGGTGAACGCGGTCGCGGCGAGTGCGGCCAGGCCTACGGTGGCCCGGCGGCGCATCCCGGAGACGGACATGGAACTCCTCGTGAGATACCGGCGCGTGGTGGCCGGACGATGGTTCGCCCGGTGATCCTGATCCGTGCCGTGACAGGGGTCGATCGCGGGAGGCGGCGCTCGGGGGACCGCCGCCCCGCCCGGGGTAGCTTCTCATCCACCGGGCCGCAGGTCGACCTGGGTGGCGTTCCGAATCCTCGGCACCGCCGGCGACCCGCGGCGGTCTGCCCGACGAGTCCGACATGACGGTCAGGTTAATTCCGGCATGGCGTACCCGAGGAGGCTGAGGGTGCCGGCCCCCAGGGACCAGGAAGCCGGCACCGTCGCTCATGTCACGCCGAAAACCTTGCTCTGGCAACCTTCCTGTCCGGAAAAACTCCCGGCGGGCATCCGCTGTCGACCGAACGGCCGTTCATGTTTACCGGTCCGGCGGCCGGAGCGGACTGTCCGAACTCGACCGAGGCGCCGGAGGGTGGGGCGGGTCCGCGGCACCGGCCACCGTGCGCAGCGCGCGCCGGGTCCACCGCCCGGCCACCCCCGGCCGGCCCGCCAGGTAGTCGGCGGTCCGGGCGCCGTCCCAGCCGTGCGCCTCCCGCAACCCGCGCGCCAGCATGCCCAGGTAGACCGCGGACGGGCGGGTCCAGGGCACCTCCACCGCCCGGTGCCCGGCGGTGAAGGTGAGCATCGGCAGGCCGTCGCGCGCGCCGACCCGCAGCAGCGTCTCGTAGCGGCCCGGACCGAGCGTGGCCCGCCCGGCACCGACGGCCGCGCGGATACCGGCGAGGTCGGCGCCGGGCGGGCGGTACATCTCCTGCGCCGCGATGTCGGCGAACTGCTCGACCGTCACCAGGTAGCCCCGGACCGCCGCCCGGCCGGGCAGGTCCGGGTCGTAGAACGCCATGCCGCCGGTCCAGGCTCGGGACTCGCCGGCGAAGTAGATCCCGCCGGGGATCAGCGCCGGGACGGTCCGGCGCGGCGGCCGGCAGTCCCGGCAACCGGGGTACGTGCGCAGCCCGCCGGGCGGTCGTCCGCCGCGCAGGTACCAGTCGAGCCGCGCCGCGTGCAGGTTCGACCCGTAGGCGACGTACCAGAGCAGCGGCACCGGTCAGAACTCGCGGCGAGCGAGGTGTTCGTCCGGCCGGGCGGTCAGCATCGACGCCTCCTCGGGCCTGGGCTCCCCACCGTACCCACAGGTGGTGTCCACAGCCTGTGGATAGCACATGTGTACGAAGGTCGCCGGTGCCCGCGCTGAGTACGCTTGATCGCAGCCATCCCCCCTCCCAGCAGGAACGACGTGGATCACGAGCGAGTCCTCCGCGATGTCACGGTGCGCCTTCCCACGGCGTCGACCGTGCCGGAGGCATGCCAGTGGACCGTCGCCGCGCTCGCCCGGCACACCCCGGCGACCGCCACCATCCTGCTCCGGGTCCACGACCGGCTGCGGTGCGTCGCGGCCACCGGCGCCTGGCAGGTCTTCTCGCACGTGCCGGCGACGGCCGACGGACCGGCCCGGCAGCGGCCCGAGCCGTCGGTGGTGCGGCGGGTGTACGCCTCCGGTGAGACCGCTGCCGTGCCCGACGTCACCGCCGACCCCGACTACCTGCCGGTCCGACCGGACGTCACCGCGGAACTCTGCGTGCCGGTACGTGATCCGGCCGGCCGGCCGATCGGCGTGCTCGACCTGCAGTGGAGCGAGCCGGTGACGCTCGCCCCGTGGCGGGAGACCGCCGAACGGCTGGCCGACCGGCTCGGCGCCCGGATCGCGGCGCTCGGCGGCCCGCCGGCCGAGAGCCGCAGCGAGAAACTGCTCCGGCACGCCGCCGCGTTCACCGCCGCGCCGACGGGCTGGGACCTGATGACCGCCGCCATCACCGCGGCCCGGGACGTGTCCGCGCTCTCCGCCGCCGTGCTGGTGCTCACCGGCCGGCGCGGGCCCCGGCTGGGCGCGCCCACGGACACCCCGGGCGACCTGGAGGCCCGGATCCGGGCCGAGCTGACCGACGCCGGTCCGGTCGCGCTCGAGAAGATGGTCGACCGGGCCCACCGGTACGGCTCGGCGTACACGCTGGGCGAGGCGGGGCACCCGCCGACCGAGGAATACCTGCCGCTGACCCGGGCCGGCGCGCGCACGCTGGTGGCGGTGCCGGTCGGCGCGCCGGCCGCCGGGGGCGTGCTGCTGGTCGCCGACGAGCGGGCGCTGCGGCCGGACCCGACCACGGTCAACCTGATCGAGTTGCTGGCCGGGCAGGCGTGGACCTGCCTCGACCGGCTGCGCACCCTGGCGCGGCTGCGCGAGCAGGCCAGCTCGGACCCGCTCACCGGGCTGCGGCACACCGGGCCGTTCGGGCAGCGGATCGCCAGCGCCATGCCGGGGCGCACCGCGCTGCTGGCGATCGACGTGGACGGGTTCAAGGACGTCAACGACACGTACGGCCACCAGGCCGGCGACCGGCTGCTGGTGGGGCTGGCCCGGGCGTTGGAGGGCGCGCTGCGCCAGGGCGACGAGCTGTACCGGACCGGTGGCGACGAGTTCGTCGCGGTGATCGAGGTGAGCCACCCGCAGGAGGCGGTCGGGATCGCCGAGCGGCTGACCGAGGCGGCCCGGCGCACCGGCCGGACGATAAGCGTCGGCATCGCCCTGCCCCGCCCCGGCGAGACCCCCGAGCGCACCCTGCACCGCGCCGACCAGGCCCTCTACGCCGTCAAGCGGCACGGCCGAGACGGCATCCACCTCTCCGCCGCCTGACCCACCCCCCACCCCCCACCCCCCACCCAGGGCCGCCTCTTTCACGGAAAGAGTGGCCATCGTGGCCCGAATGCCCACTCTTTCCGTGAAAGAGGGGCCTTCCGGGGGGGGTGGGGTGGGGTGGGGTTAGGGGGTGAGTTGCCGGGCGAGGAGTTCGGCGATCTGGGCGGTGTTCAGGGCGGCGCCCTTGCGGAGGTTGTCGCCGGTGACGAAGAGGTCGAGGGCTCGCGGGTCGTCGACGGCGCGGCGGATGCGGCCCACCCAGGACGGATCGGTGCCGACCGCGTCGATCGGCATCGGGAACTCTCCGGCGGCCGGGTCGTCGACCAGGATCACCCCCGGCGCGTTACGCAGCACTTCGCGGGCGCCCTCGGCGTCCACCTCGGTGGCGAAGACGGCGTGCACGGCGACCGAGTGCCCGGTCACCACCGGCACCCGGACGCAGGTGGCGGAGACCTTCAGGTCGGGCAGCCCGAGGATCTTGCGGGACTCGTTGCGGAGCTTCAACTCCTCGGAGGACCAGCCCTCGTCGGCCAGGGAACCCGTCCACGGCACCACGTTGAGCGCCAGCGGCGCCGGAAACGGGCCCAGCTCGTCACCGACCGCCTGGCGTACGTCGCCGGCACGGGAGCCGAGCGCCCGGTCCCCGGCGATCTTGCCGAGCTGGAGGTGCAGGGCGTCCACCCCGGCCTGCCCCGCGCCGGAGACCGCCTGGTAGGAGGCGAGGACCAGTTCGCGCAGGCCGTACTCGCGGTGCAGCGGGGCGACCGCGACGATCATCGCGAGGGTGGTGCAGTTGGCGTTGGCGACGATCCCCCTGGGTCGGTTACCCACCTGCTCGGGGTTGATCTCGGGGACCACCAGCGGCACGTCCCGGTCCATCCGGAACGCACCGGAGTTGTCGACGACCACCGCGCCGCGGGCCACCGCGACCGGCGCCCACTCGGCCGAGACGTCGTCGGGCACGTCGAACATCGCCACGTCGACGCCCTCGAACGCCGCTTCGCTGACGGCCTGGACGGTCAACTCCTCGCCTCGGCACCGGACGTGGCGGCCGGCCGATCGCTCGGAGGCGAGCAGCCGGATCTCACCCCACACGTTGCGGCGGGAGGAGAGGATCTGGCACATCACGGTGCCGACGGCACCTGTCGCTCCGACCACCGCGAGGGTGGGCAGCGGCGGCATCCGCGCTACCGCCCGGTGCCGGCGTAGACGACGGCTTCGGTGTCACCACCCAGCTCGAAGGCGTCGTGGATGGCTCGGACCGCCTTGTCGAGGTCGGTGTCGCGGCAGACCACGGAGACCCGGATCTCCGACGTGGAGATCATCTCGATGTTCACCCCGGCGGTGCCGAGCGCGGCGAAGAAGCCGGCGGCGACGCCCGGGTGCGAGCGCATCCCGGCACCGATCAGCGAGACCTTGCCGACGTGGTCGTCGTAGAGCAGACCCTTGAACTTGACCGACTCCTGGATCTTGCTGAGCGCGGCCATCGCGGTCGGGCCGTCGGCCTTGGGCAGCGTGAACGAGATGTCGGTGCGGCCGGTGCCCTCGGTGGACACGTTCTGCACGATCATGTCGATGTTGATCTCGGCGCCGGCGACGGTGTCGAAGATCCGCGCGGCGGCGCCCGGCTCGTCGGGCACCCCGACGATGGTGATCTTCGCCTCGCTGCGGTCGTGGGCGACCCCGGTGATCAGTGCCTGTTCCACAGGAAGGTCCTCCATCGATCCGGTGACCATCGTGCCGGTGTTTGTCGAGTATGACGAACGGACGTGGATCGGCAATCCCGCGCGCCGGGCGTACTCGACGCTGCGCAGGTGCAGCACCTTCGCGCCGCAGGCGGCCAGTTCCAGCGTCTCCTCGTAGGTGATCCGCTCGATGTGCCGGGCGTTCGGCACGATCCGCGGGTCGGCGGTGAAGATGCCGTCCACGTCGGTGTAGATCTCGCAGACGTCGGCGTGCAGCGCGGCGGCCAACGCGACCGCCGTGGTGTCCGAGCCGCCGCGGCCGAGCGTGGTGACGTCCTTGGTGTCCTGCGAGACGCCCTGGAAGCCGGCGACGATGACCACCGCGCCCTCGTCCAGCGCGCCCTTGAGCCGCCCCGGGGTCACGTCGATGATCCGGGCCCGGCCGTGCACCGAGGTGGTGATCACACCGGCTTGGGAACCGGTGAACGAGCGAGCCTCGTACCCCAGGTTGTGGATGGCCATGGCCAGCAGCGCCATGGAGATCCGCTCACCGGCGGTGAGCAGCATGTCCAGCTCCCGACCGGGTGGCAGCGGGCTCACCTGGTTGGCCAGGTCGAGCAGCTCGTCGGTGGTGTCACCCATGGCGGAGACCACCACGACCACGTCGTCGCCCGCCTTGCGGGCCGCCACGATGCGCTCGGCCACCCGCTTGATCCGCTCGGCGTTGGCGACGGAGGACCCGCCGTACTTCTGCACCACGAGTGCCACGACGGTGCGCTCCCCTCCCAGTGACGGCCCTGAGCGTGCCGACGCCGCCGGGTCTGGAGGTCCGGCGGCGCGTGTCAGACCTCCTCAGGGTATCGGGCGGGCCGCGCGGCCGGGTCGGGTGATCCCACCATCCGGCCCGGGCGCGCCAACCGGTACAGCCGTACGGTGGGCTGACCCGGGCCGCCATGACGTCGCAGAATGGCCCGGTGCACGTTCACCGACGCGCGGGCCGGCGGCTGGCCGGCGTACTCGCGCTCACCCTGCCGACGCTGGTCGCCGCCTGCGTCGCCGACCACCCGCGGCCGACGCCGGCCGACCGCGCCGACCCGGTGCCGGTGCAGGTCGACGCCGCCCGCGACGAGCTGGCCGGGCTGGCCGCCGCCGCGCAGGACCGACACCTCACCGCCACCTACGCCTGGGCGCCACCCGGCGGTTCGTCCCGCACCGTCACCTGGATCAGCGCGAACGACGACAGCTGGCGGGTCGACGTGCCCGGTTGGGGGCGGGGCGGCACGGTGGACGTCTCCCTGGCCGGCACCTCGGACGGGTTGTTCCAGTGCGCCCTGCCGTCGGCCGACCACCCGCAGCCCGCCGGGTGTGTGCGCCTCGGCGACTCCGACGACGCGGTGCCCGGCCGGCTGGACCCGCGGGTGCAGCACCCGTTCACCGACTGGCTGGAGGTGCTCACCGACCGGCGGGCGGCGCTCGCGGTTTCCCCCACCACCGTGCCGCCCGGCGTCACCGGCCGGTGCTATGCGGTCGACTCCACCGCGGCGTCGATGAACGCGCCGCTGGATGTGGGCGTCTACTGCTTCGGCGAGGACGGCACCCCGGTGGCGGTCCGCGCCACCTTCGGCAGTCTCACGCTGACCGGGAAACCCGGCCCGGCGCCGGCGACGGTCGAGCTGGCCGGCGCGGTGATCGAGGGCGAGCCGATCGGTCGGGACGCGCCCACGCCCGAACCGTCCTAGCCTTTTGTACGTTACGGGTGTTCTTGCCCACACCCAGCCGCCCTGATTCACCACACAAAACGGGCATCCGGGACGCTGGCCCCATGACCGACCTGACCCCGCTGCTCGCGTTCCGGTGGAGCCCCCGAGCGTTCGACCCCGATGCGGAGCTGACCGCCGCCGAGGTCGCCGCCCTCCTGGAGGCGGCCCGCTGGGCCCCCTCGTCGGGCAACGCCCAGCCGTGGCGGTTCGCGCTCGGGCACCGGCAGGACGAGACGTGGAAGCGGATCCTGGTCGGCCTGCCCGACGCCGACCAGCGCTGGGCCCGGCACGCCGCCGCCCTGCTGCTCGCCGCGCACGCCGGCGGCGAGCCGGAACGGACCGCGTACGACCTGGGCCAGGCGGTCGCTCACCTCACCGTGCAGGCCACCGCCCTCGGCCTGCACGTACGCCAACTCACCCGCCTCGACCGCGCCCGCCTCACCACCGAGCTCGACCTGTCCGACGACGTCCGGCCGCTGGCGGTGGCCGCGATCGGCCGCCTCGGCGACCCGGCCACGCTCCCGCCCGACCTGTACGACCGGGAGACCGCGCTCCGCCGCCGCCGACCCCTCCCCACCCTGCTGCTGCGCTGAGCCGCCCGGCGGACCCGACCTCCGACGGCGGCGGACCCGACGCCCGACGGCGGCGGACCCGGACGCCCCACGGCGGCGGACCCGACGCCCGACGGCGGCCGGACGCGGCACACCGGGCCAGGCACATGCGGCCGGCGGGCCCGGCGCTCGACGCGGCCCGGCACCCAACGGCGGTCAGGTGCCGCGCGCCGCCCGGAGCAGGGCGTCGCCGACCTCGGTGTTGCGGTAGAGCACGTGCCGCCCGGCCCGGGACCGGGCGACCAGCCCGGCCGCGTGCAACGCGGTGAGGTGCTGGGAGACGTTCCCGGCCGACATCCCGGTGAGCCGGGCCAGGTCCGTGGTGGTCACCGCCGAGTCGAGCAGGTGCAGCAGCGCGGCCCGGCCGGCGCCGACCACCCGGACCAGCGGGTCGCCGGGCGGCGCCGGGGCCCGCTCCCAGAGCGTCCCGACCGCCCGGACCGGGTACGCCCCGGCGGGCAACGAATCCTCCAGCAGGTTCCACAGCACCCGCCGGTCGGTGAACACGCCCGGGTTCAACGCCAGCCCCCGACCGCGCAGGTCGAAGTCGCGCTCGAACGGGTCGTCGCTGACCACCCGGTCGCCGAGCCACCGCAGGCTCGGGTGGAGCTGCTCGAACAGCCGGCCCGCGCCACCCTCGGCGAGCTGGCCGGCCCGGTGCGCCACGTCGGCGTCGAGCAACGCCCGCATGCGCGGCCAGTCCGGTGCGATCGCCTCGTCGAACCAGACCCGCACCGCATCGACGAGCTGGGGCAGCAGGCCGCGCGGATCGGCCAGCAACGCCTGCCCGAACGGGCTCAGCGGCCGTCTCGGAGTGGTCGCCAGCAGGTCCTGGACCACCACCTCCGGCGGCGTCGCCGCGATCTGGGCGAGCTGCTCGGCCATCCCCGCGCCCGGCCGGGCCGCCGGGGTGAGGAAGTCCGGCAGCCAGCGGCGCGGCCGGGTCAGCTCCACCAGCGGCCGGACCCGGACGGCCACCTCCGGACGGCGCAGCGTCACCCGGGCCCGGTCGATCCACGGCAGGTGCACCGCGTAGCGGACCGGGTCGGCCAGCGCCCACATGCTCATCACCGTCTCGTTGGCCGGCGACACGGCGAACCGGACCCCCGCGACGTCGGCCAGGCTGAACCGCAACTCGGACACCCGCACCCCCGCAGCCAGGATTCGACCCAGCCTAAAACGTTCGACCGGAGGGCGGGGGGCACGGTTTGCTCACCGGTCATGGGGGCCAGAGAGAACATCCGCACCGCCGTCCGACACGTCGTACCGCCGGCCGGGCTGACCCGCGCCCTGGCCGTGCAGGCCATGGTGTTCGCCGTCGGGCACGGCCTGTTCCAGGCCGGCAGCGCGGTCTTCTTCACCCGGGCGCTGGGGCTGAGCCCGACCCAGGTGGGTCTCGGCCTGTCGCTCGCCGCCGGGGCGTCGCTGCTCGGCACCGTCCCGCTGGGCGGGCTCACCGACCGGTACGGCCCGCAGCGGGTGTGGATCGTCTGCCTGCTGCTCGACGCGGCGCTGTTCGCGACGTACCCGTTCGTCGGCGGCTTCGCCGGCTTCCTCGCCGTGGTGCTCGCGCTGGCCGCGACCGGCGCCGCCACCGGCACCGCGCGCCAGGTCTACTCGATCAACGCGCTGCGCCCGGAGGAACGGGTGACCGCGATGGCCTACCAGCGTTCCTCGCTCAACGTCGGCTTCGGGTTGGGCGCGCTGATCAGCGGCCTGGTGCTGGCCGTCGACACGATCTGGGCGTACCGCGGCATGATCTTCTTCATCGCCGCGGTCTATCTGGTGACCGCCGGCTTCGTGAACCGGCTGCCCCGACTGCCGGAGGTGACCCGGCCGGCCGAACCGATGAGCCGGCTCACCGTGCTGCGGGACCGCCCGTTCATGGCTGTCGCGCTGCTGTCCGGCCTGCTCACCGCGCACCAGACGCTCTACCTGACGGTGCTGCCGCTGTGGATCCTCACCCACACCGACGCGCCGAAGACGCTCATCGCCGCGCTGGTGCTGCTCAACACGGTCCTGATCGTGCTGCTTCAGGTGCGGGCCAGCCGGGGCGCGGACACCGCGCCGGGTGCGGCCCGGGCGTCCCGCCGGGGCGCCGTGCTGATCGCCGGATTCTGCGTGGTGCTGCCGATCTCGGCGCAGACCCGGGGTTGGCTCACCGTGGTGGCGCTGGTGGGCGCCGCGACGCTGCTCATCGTGGCCGAGCTGGTCGAGTCGGCGGGCACCTGGGGCCTCACCGCCACGCTGCCCCCGGCCGCCCAGCGCGGCGCGTACGTGGGGGCGTTCGGGCTCGGCTCGCAGTTGCAGTTCTTGATCGCGCCGGCCGGGCTGACCGCGCTCGGCGTGAGCACCGGCAGCTGGGGCTGGTATCCGGCGGCGGCGATCTTCGTGTTGGTCGGGCTGGCCATCGTGCCGGCGGTGGCCCGGGCGGAGCGGACGCCCCGGCTGGGCGAGGCGCCGGAGGCGCCCCGGGCCGGTGACTCCGGTCCCATAGTCCGGACCGGCCTTCCCACCGACCGTCCCACCACGTAGGGTGACCCTGTCATGTGGCAGGCGTCTCTTCTCCTTGGCCGCCGCGACGAGGCCTGACCGGCCGGCACCTCGTCGCGGAGTCGAACCGCGCCGTCCAGCACATCCGAACTTCACCTCGGCCCCGCCGCGCACCGTCGCCCGGCACCTCGCCGACACCTTCCGATCTGCTGACGCCACATGTCCCAGGGAGCACTCCGAGATGGCTCAACCAGTCACCGATCCCTTCGCCCAGCAGCGTTCCAGCCGCATGCCGGTGCACCGTTACCTCCCGTACGACCGGCAGTTCCGGGTCGACCTGCCGGACCGCGCCTGGCCCACCCGCCGCGTCGAGGCCGCGCCCCGCTGGTGCGCCGTCGACCTCCGTGACGGCAACCAGGCGCTGATCGACCCGATGTCGCCCGAGCGCAAGCGCCGCATGTTCCAGCTCCTGGTGCAGATGGGCTACAAGGAGATCGAGGTCGGTTTCCCGTCGGCCAGCCAGACCGACTACGACTTCGTCCGCCAACTGATCGAGCAGGACCTGATCCCGGAGGACGTCACCATCCAGGTGCTGACCCAGTGCCGGGAGCACCTGATCGAGCGGACCTTCGAGTCGCTGCGCGGCGCCCGCCGGGCCATCGTGCACTTCTACAACTCCACCTCGACGCTGCAACGCCGGGTGGTCTTCGGCCTGGATCGCGACGGCATCACCGACATCGCCACCCAGGGCGCCCGGCTCTGCAAGAAGTACGCGGAGATCCACACGCCGGACACCGACATCCATTACGAGTACTCGCCGGAGTCCTACACCGGCACCGAGCTGGACTACGCGCTGGAGGTCTGCGCGGCGGTGATCGAGGTGATCGACCCGACGCCGGACCGGAAACTGATCGTCAACCTGCCGGCCACGGTCGAGATGGCGACCCCCAACGTCTACGCCGACTCGATCGAGTGGATGCACCGGCACCTGCCCCGGCGGGACAGCCTGGTGCTGAGCCTGCACCCGCACAACGACCGGGGCACCGGCGTGGCCGCCGCCGAGCTGGGCCTGCTGGCCGGCGCCGACCGCATCGAGGGCTGCCTGTTCGGCAACGGTGAGCGCACCGGCAACGTCGACCTGGTCACGCTGGGCCTGAACCTGTTCTCCCAGGGCATCGACCCGATGATCGACTTCTCGAACATCGACGAGATCCGGCGCGCGGTCGAATACTGCAACCAGTTGCCGGTGCACGAGCGCCACCCGTACGCCGGCGACCTGGTCTACACCGCGTTCTCCGGCTCCCACCAGGACGCCATCAACAAGGGCTTCGCCGCGTTGCACGCCGACGCGGCGGCGGCCGGGGTGCCGGTCGACGACTTCACCTGGGCGGTGCCCTACCTGCCGGTCGACCCGAAGGACCTGGGCCGCACCTACGAGGCGGTCATCCGGGTCAACTCGCAGTCCGGCAAGGGCGGCGTCGCCTACATCATGAAGTCCGAGCACCAGCTCGACCTGCCGCGCCGCCTCCAGATCGAGTTCTCCGGCGTGGTGCAGGCCGTCACCGACCACGACGGCGGCGAGGTCGAGCCGGGCACCATGTGGCAGATCTTCGCCCGCAACTACCTGCTCGACCACCAGGTCGACCCGTCGGTCACGCTGGCCGGCTACACCATCGGCACCGTCGACGGCAAGGTCGAGATCGACGCCCGGATCGGCTTCGGCGGCGGGACGCGGGCGCTCACCGCGGTCGGCAACGGCCCGATCGACGCGTACGTCAACGCGTTGCAGTCGCTGGGCGTGGCGGTCCGGGTGCTCGACTACCACGAGCACGCGCTCTCCTCCGGCGGTGACGCGCAGGCCGCCGCGTACGTGGAGTGCGAGGTGGACGGCCGGGCCGTGTGGGGCGTCGGGATGGACGCCAACATCGTCACCGCCTCGATCAAGGCGGTCACCAGCGCCGTCAACCGCACCCGCGCACCTCGCTGACCTGCGGTGTTAATAGGGGCCCCCTCCTCTACCAGATGCGTTAAGAGGGGGCCCCTCCTTTCGGGCGGTGGATGAGCACGACGGCGAGCAGGGCACCGGCGAGCAGCAGCCCCGCACACCACGCCAACGCTCCCCGGTAGGCGTCGGCCAACGCGCCCTTCTGCTCGTACCCGGTGCCGGAGAGCCCGACCAGCAGCGGCAGCGCGGCCACCGCGAGCAGGCCGCCGGCCCGGGAGGCGGCGTTGTTGAAGCCGCTCGCCACCCCGGCGAAGCGGTCCGACACGGCCCCGAGCACCGACGTGGTCAGCGGCGCGACCACGAGCGTGAGCCCGGCGCCGAACAGCGCGACGCCGGGCAGCACGTCCGTCCAGTACGAGGCGCCCGGCCCGACCCGGCGCAGCAGCAGCAGGCCGGCCGCGGCGATCACCGGCCCGACGGTCAGTGGCAGCCGGGGGCCGATCCGGGCGGAGAGCGCGCCGGCCCGGGGCGAGCCGACCAGCAGCAGCACCGTCATCGGCACCGTGGCCAGGCCGGTGAGCAGCGCCGACCAGCCGACCACGTTCTGCAGATAGACGGCGAGGAAGAAGGTGAACCCGCCGAGCGCCGCGTACACCACCACGGTGAACACGTTGAGCACCGAGAAGAGCCGGCTGCCGAACAGCGCGGTGGGCAGCATGGCGGTGTCCCCGCGTCGCCGCTCGACGAGCACGAAGACCACCACCGCGGCCAGCCCGACCACCGCCGCGGCGAGCACCGCCGGGGAGGCGCCGCGCGCCGGGGCGTCGATCAGCGCGTACGTGACGCCGCCGAGCGCCAGCGCGCCGAGCAACGCGCCGGCCACGTCGAACCCGTGCCCTCCGCCGGTACGCGAGACCGCCTCGTCCCGGCTCTCCGGCACCCAGCGCATCGCGGCGAGCACCACGGCCACGGCCAGCGGCAGGTTGACGAAGAAGATCCACCGCCAGGAGAGCGTGTCGATCAGCCAGCCGCCGATCAGCGGCCCGAGTGCGGTGGACACGCCGGAGAGGCCGGACCAGGTGCCGATCGCCTTGCCCCGGTCGTCCGGGTGGAAGCTGGCCTGGAGCACGGAGAGCGAGCCGGGGGTGAGCAGCGCCCCGCCCGCGCCCTGGAGGAAGCGGGCGGCGATGAGCCATCCGGTGCCCTGGGCCAGCCCGCAGAGCACCGACGCCGCCGCGAACCAGACCACCCCGAGCAGGAAGATCCGTCGCCGGCCGAACCGGTCACCCAGCGCGCCGCCGAGCAGCACGAACGCGGCGAGCATCAGCAGGTAGCCGTTGATGGTCCACTGGAGACCGGCCACGGTGGCGTCCAGTTCGGCGCCGAGGCGGGGCAGCGCGACGTTGACCACGGTGCTGTCCAGGAACACCATGCCGGAGGCGAGGACCGCGGCGAGCAGCGTGCCGCGACCGGCGGCGGTGCCGGTACGCAGGCGGGGCGCGGAGTCAGGTGAGGTCACGTCGATCCACTCTGCCGCCGATCCACCGCCGACGCCACGAATCAGAGAAACCGCCGCCGGGTACTGTGCGGACTCGCCCGGAGCCCGCAAGCTGGAGAGGTGTCGTCTGTGCGTACGAGATCAGGAGTCCGAGCCGGGCTGACCGCCGCGCTCACCGCGGTGCTCGCCCTCGGCGCGGCCGGCTGTGACCCCGCCCTCACCGAGCCGGACGCGCCGCCGAGCGCCTCGGGGAACGTGAATCAGCAGCTCGGCCAGCTCACCGTGGCGACGGCCGGGTCGATGAAGGGCTACAGCCGTTCCCGGTTCCCGCACTGGCGGGACACCGGCAAGAACTGCGACGTGCGCGACAGCGTGTTGCAGCGCGACGGCGAGGGCATCAAGCTCTCCGGCTGCAACGTGGTCGGTGGCCGGTGGGAGAGCGCCTATGACAGGGTGGAGCTGACCGACCCGTCGGACGTGGACATCGACCACATCGTGCCGCTGGCGAACGCCTGGCGGTCCGGCGCGGACGAGTGGGACGACTCGAAGCGCGGCGACTTCGCCAACGACCAGACGCGACCGCAGCTCATCGCGGTTTCCGCCAGCTCCAACCGGGCAAAGGGTGACCAGGACCCGTCGCAGTGGAAGCCGGCGAACCGGTCGTACTGGTGCCAGTACGCCGCCGACTGGGTGACGGTCAAGCACTACTGGCGGCTGACGGTCACAAGTGCCGAGAAGGCCGCCCTCACCGACATGCTGGAGGGCTGCACATGGGCGAGCAAGCCGTGACCGGGGCGGGTGGCACACCGGCTCCGGAGAAGACGCCGGACGCCACCGGCGACGACGCGGCGGCGGCCGGCACCGATCCGACCCCGGCCGGTCCGACGTCGGCGGGGATGACCGCGGACGGCCGGCAGTCGGCGCCGGCGGACGTCTCCGGTGCCGGCATGTCCGCCGACGCGACGCCCGGGGCGGCGGCCGGGCCGGCCGCGCGTACCACCGACATCACGGCCGGCCCGGGCGGCGTGATGACCGACGAGGTCGGCGTGGTGACCGGCGAGCTGACGTTGCGGACCGAGCACGCCGACGGCCGGGTGACGCTGCGGGTGCAGTACAAGGACGCCGACGAGTGGTACGCGGTCACCGGCGGCAGCGCGCCGCTGGCCGACCCGGCCGCTCTGGACGCGGTGCACACCGTCGCGGTGGGGCTGCTCGACCGCCCCGAGGGCTGATCCGACGGGCGCGTCGGCCCCGGGCGGGGCCGACGCGCTCCCGGGTCACGGGCTGGGGATGAGTTCTCCGGTCTCGCCCGGCGGCGCACCGTCCTCCGGCCGGACCACCTCCGGCTCCACCTCGTGCGGCCGGATCCGGCCGGCCGCGATGTCCTCGGCGTAGTGGCAGGCGACCCGGTGCCCGTCGAGCACCTCGCGCAGCGCGGGCCGTTCGTCGGCGCAGCGGGTGGGCTGGGCCCACGGGCAGCGGGTGTGGAACCGGCAGCCGGTCGGCGGGTTCGCCGGTGACGGCAGGTCGCCGGCGAGCAGGATCCGCTCCCGTCGGTCCTCGACCTGCGGGTCGGGCACCGGCACCGCCGACATGAGCGCCCTGGTGTACGGGTGCATCGGCTCCCGGTAGAGGTCGTCGCTGGACGCCTCCTCCACCAGCCCGCCGAGGTACATCACCCCGACCGTGTCGGCGATGTGCCGGACCACCGCCAGGTCGTGCGCGATGATCAGGTACGTGAGGCCGCGCTCCTCCTGCAACTCGTCCAGCAGGTTGAGCACCTGGGCCTGGATCGACACGTCCAGCGCGGACACCGGCTCGTCGGCGACGATCAGGTCCGGTTCGAGCACCAGCGCCCGGGCGATGCCGATGCGCTGGCGCTGGCCGCCGGAGAACTCGTGCGGATACTTGCTCAGCGCCGACGCGGGCAGGCCAACCGCGGCGAGCGCGTCGCGCAACCGCTTGTCGACCGCCGCCCGGTCCTTCGCGAGGCCGTGCGCCTTCAGGCCCTCGACCAGCAGCGACTCCACCGACTGCCGGGGGTCGAGGCTGGACAGCGGGTCCTGGAAGATCATCTGGATGCGGCGGCGGATCCGGCGCATCGGCTCGTCCTTGAGCGCGCGCAGGTCGATGCCGTCGAAGACGATCTCACCGTCGGTCGGCTCGACCAGCCGCAGCAGGCCCCGCCCCAGCGTGGACTTGCCACAGCCCGACTCGCCCACCAGCCCGTACGTCTCGCCCCGGTTGATGGCGAGCGAGACCCCGTCGACGGCGTAGACGTGCCCGATCGTCCGGTCGACGAGCACGCCGCTCTTGATCGGGAAGTGGACCTTGACATCGCGCAGTTCGACCAGGGGTCCGGTCCGCTCGGTCGACTCGGTCACGGGACCGCCACCTCCTCGGAAACGGGGTTGTTGCAGCGCAGGTCGCCGCCGTTCGCGGTGGGCTCCAGCGGGGGCGTGCCGTCGAGGCAGGCGTCCACCACGTTGTCGCACCGGGGCGCGAACGCGCAGCCCTCGACCCACGGGATGTTGTCGGCCACCGAGCCGCGGATGGCGTGCAGCCGCTCCCCGCGTACCGAGTCGAGCCTCGGCACGGAGCTGAGCAGCCCGTGCGTGTACGGGTGTCGCGGCCGGGCGAACAGCTCGTGCCGGTCCGCCCGCTCCACGATCTTCCCGCCGTAGAGGACGTTCACCGTGTCGCAGAGCCCGGCCACCACCCCCAGGTCGTGGGTGATCATGATCAGTGCGGTGCCGGTCTCGTCGACGAGTTCCTTGAGCAGTGTGAGAATCTGCGCCTGGATCGTCACGTCCAGGGCGGTGGTCGGCTCGTCGGCGATCAGCAGCCGCGGCTTGCAGGCCAGCGCGATGGCGATCAGGGCGCGCTGCCGCATGCCGCCGGAGATCTGGTGCGGGTATTCCTTCAGTCGCCGCGCCGGGTCCGGGATGCCGACCGCGTCGAGCAGCTCCCGGGCCTCCTTCAACGCCACCTTGCGGTCCATGCCGCGGTGCCGTTCGAGCACCTCGGCCACCTGGGTGCCGATCGGAATGACCGGGTTCAGCGAGGACAGCGGGTCCTGGAAGATCATGCCGATGTCCCGGCCGCGCCGGTCCCGCAGGTCCTCCGGCCGCAGCTTCAGCAGGTCCGCGCCGTCGAAGTTCACCTCGCCGGTGACCTTGTTGCCGCGCTTCGGCAACAGCCCCATGATCGCCAGGCTGGTGACGCTCTTGCCGCAGCCGGACTCGCCGACCAGGCCGACCGTCTGCCCCGGCTCCACACTGAAGCTGACCTCGTCGACAGCGGTGAACGGTCGCTCACCGCGGCGCTGGAACACGACGCTCAGGTCGCGTACGTCGAGCAGGCTCATCGGGTCACTTCCTCACCGTGCTGGTCGTTGGTCCGCACCGCCGTCACCGCCGGCTCTTCGGGTCGATCGCCTCGCGCATGCCCTCGCCCAGCAGGGTGAAGCCGAGCGCGACGACGATGATGGCGACCGCCGGGAAGTAGGCCAGTTCGGGCCGCACCTCGAAGTAGCGCTGACCGTCCACACCGAGCATCAGACCCCACTCCGCACGGTTGATGTCGGGGTCGCCGAGACCGAGGAAGGACAGCGACGCGGCCTCCAAAATCGCGGTGGAGAGCGTCAGGGTCGCCTGCACGATCACCGCGGTCATCGCGTTGGGCAGCATGTGCCGCAGCACGATCGCCCCGCGCCTGACGCCGAGCGCCCGGGCGGCCAGCACGTGGTCGCTCTCCCGTTGGGCGAGCATCGAGCCGCGCAGCAGCCGGGCGAAGATCGGCACGTTGACGATCGCCACCGCGAGGATGACCGTCCACTGGCTGGACCGGCTGGCCATGGCCACCAGGCTGATCGCCAGCAGCAGCGCCGGCAGGGCCAGCATCACGTCGGTGAAGCGCATCAGGATGTTGTCGACCCAGCCGCCGAACGCGCCGGCGAGCGCGCCCACCAGCACGCCCAGGGCCAACCCGATCAGCGTGGCGAGCACGCCGACGAACAGGGTCTGCCGGCTGCCGTGGATCATCCGGGACAGGAAGTCCCGGCCGAGCGGGTCGGAGCCGAGCGGGAACTCGCTGCTGGCGCCGGGGATGTTGTCGACTGTCAGGTTCTTCGTCAACTCGTCGAAGCGCTGCGCGGGGTCGTGCGGCGCGAGCAGCGGCGCGAAGATCGCGACCAGGACGAACAGCGCCACGATGGACGCGCCGACCATCGCGGTCGGGTTGCGCCGCAGCCGGCGGAACGCGTCCCGGACCAGGCTGACGCCGCCCTTGTCCGCGGTGGCCTGGGCCAACTGCTCCAACCGGGCGCGCTTGCGCTCGCCGAGCCGGTCCAGGCCGCGGGGCAGGCTGCCCTCGGGCTTCTCGGTGACGGCCGACGGGTCCACGCTCTCGCGCTGGGCGCCCACGGTGGGCCGGGTGATCGGATCGCTCATCGCACACGCACCCTCGGGTCGATGAAGGCGTAGGAGAGGTCGACCAGGAGGTTGACCACCACGAAGACCAGCGCGGCCAGCAGGATCAGCGCCTGGAGCACCGGATAGTCACGGCCGCCGCTGATCGAGTCGTAGATCAGCGTGCCGAGACCGCCCCAGTTGTAGACCCGCTCGGTGAGCACCGCGCCGGAGAGCAGCGCGCCGGTCTGCAGGCCGATGGTGGTGACCACCGGCAGCAGGCCGTTGCGCAGGACGTGCCGGCCCCGGATGGTCTTGTGTCGCAGGCCCTTCGCCTCGGCGGTGCGGACGTAGTCCTCGTTGAGGACGTCGAGCACGCTGGCCCGGGTGATCCGGACGATGACCGCGAGCGGGATGGTGGCCAGCGTGACCGCCGGCAGGATGAGGTGCCACAGCGCGTCGCCGGTGGCGTCGAACTCGCGGGTGAGCAGCCCGTCCAGCACGAAGAAGCCGGTGACGTCGGTGTTGTCCATCCCGGTGCTGATCCGGCCGGACGGCGGGAACAGGTGCATGTTCTGGGTGAAGACGTCCTTGAGCAGATAGCCCAGGAAGAAGATCGGGATCGAGATGCCGAGCAGGGTGCCGCCGATGCTCAGGTTGTCGAGCAGCCGGCCGCGGTGCCGGGCGGCGAGGTAGCCGAGCGGCACGCCCAGCCCGATCGCGATGATCATCGCGGCGGCGGCCAGTTCCACGGTGGCCGGGAAGGCGCGGCCGATCACCTCGGTGACCGGGTCGCCGCTCCGGATCGAGTTGCCGAAGTCACCGGTCAGGAGCCGCTGCATGAACTTCGCGTACTGCACCAGGATCGGCTGGTCGTAGCCGAGGGCCTTGGTGAGCAGCGCCCGCCGCTCCGGCGTGGCCCGCTCACCGAGCAGCGCCTCGATCGGGCCGCCGGGCAGGTTCCGCAGCCAGATGAAGACCAGCGCGGACAGCCCTATCAGGGTCACCACCAGTTGCAGCAGGCGGCGAACTATGACTCGCAACATCTCTCACACACCAGGTTTCTCGTTGAACAGCGGGTCGGCCCGGGCCGGGAGCGAGAGCCCGGCCCGGGCCGATTCCACGTGGGGCGTCAGCGGTGGGTGATGCGTCAGCCGACGCTGACGGTGTTGAACCGCTCGTCGGTCAGCGGGCTGGCGACGAGACCCTTGACGTCCTTGGTGACCACGATGGCCGGCGGGGCGTGCCAGATCGGCACGGCCGGCATCCACTTGGCGGCGATGTCGCGGTTGACCTGCTCCCAGGCGGCCTTCTTGCCGGCCTCGTCCACCGTGCCGTCGGCCTTGCCGATGGCGGCGAACATCTCGGTCATGGCCTGGTCGCCGAACTCGACCTTGGCGCGGCCGAAGAAGGTGCCGACGAAGTTGCCCGGGTCGTTGTAGTCACCGGTCCAACCGAGCAGGTGCAGGTCGTGCTTGCCGAACTGCTGCACGTCGTCCTTGTAGCCACCGTTCCACGGGCGGGCCACACCGTTGACCTTGATGCCCACGGCCTGGAGGTCGTTGGCGAGGACGGTGAAGATCTCCTGCGGGTTCGGCATGTACGGCCGGGAGACGTCGGTCGGGTAGTAGAAGTTGAGCGTCAGGTTCTCCGCGCCCGCCTCCTTGAGCAGCGCCTTGGCCTTGTCCGGGCTGTACTCGTACTTCTGCACGTCCGGCGCGTAGCCGAGCACGGTGTCCGGCATGAACTCGTCGGCGACCTTGGTGCCACCCGGGCCCTTGGTCTGGACGAGCTGCTGGCGGTTGAGGGCGTAGGCGATCGCCTGACGCACCCGCAGGTCCTTCAGCTTCGGGTTCTTCTGGTTGAAGCCGAGGTAGAGGATGTTGAAGGCCGGGCGGTCGAGGACCTGGAAGCCCTCGTCCGACAGCGCCTTGCGGTCCGCCGGGGCCGGGAAGTCGATGCCCTGGACGGTGCCCGCCCGCAGCTCCTGCTTGCGGGTGTTCTCGTCCTTGATCACCTTGATGACCAGCTTGTCGACCTTGGCCTTCTCGCCCCAGTAGTCGGGGTTGCGGTCCAGGGTGATCTCGCCCTTGGCCTTGTCCCAGCCGACGAACTTGAACGGGCCGGTGCCGACCGGGTGCTCGTTGGCGAACGCGCTGTACTCGAACGAGTCACCGTTCTGCTTCACGGCGTCGGCGTCGTACTTCTTCAGCGCCTCGGGGCTGGCGATCGACAGCGCGGTGAGCGCGAAGGCGCCCGGGAAGGCGCCCTTGTACTGGTTCATCGTGATGACGGCGGTGCCGTCGTCCTTGGCCTCGCACTTGTTGTAGACCGGGTCGCCGACGCCCTCGGCCTCGTTCTTGGCGAAGCCGCCGAAGACGTCCGAGTAGTAGATCATCTGCGACTGGGCCGCGGCGCCCTTCATGTTGAACCAGCGGTCGAAGTTGAAGCAGACCGCGGCGGCGTTGAAGTCGGTGCCGTCGTGGAACTTCACGCCCTTGCGGAGCTTGAAGGTCCAGACCTTACCCTCCGGGTCGTGCTCCCAGCTCTCCGCCAGGGCACCCTGCAGCTCGGCGGTGCCGGGCTTGTTCTGCACGAGGGTGTCGTACATCTGGCGGATCGGCCGGAACGACTCACCGTCGTCGTTGAAGATCGGGTCGAAGTTCTTCGGGTCCCCGGCACCTGCGAAGACGAAGGTGCCGCCGGTCTTGGCGTCCCCACCGTCCTCTTCGCGGTCGCTCTTGGCGCAGCCGGACGCACCGACCGCCAGGGCGGCCACGGCCGCGAGGGCCACGGCCGTTTTCAGCCTGAACGCCTGCATCTCTCACCTCTGTCATGCGCATGTCTACACGCCGAGCTGTGACTCAGTCCGTGAGCGGGAGGTTATGGCATGTCACACAGAAGAGGAACGGGCGAAGGGCAATCGCTACCAAGCCGACACCTTCCGAGGTCTACTCACGACGGGGGCTCCGGCCGTCCCGGGAACGACACCGGCGGGCACCCCGCAGGGCACCCGCCGGTGACGGAAGGGTTCAGACCGCCCGGCGCCCCTCGAAGGCGCGACCCAGCGTGATCTCGTCGGCGTACTCCAGGTCGCCGCCGACCGGCAGGCCGCTGGCGAGGCGGGTCACCGCGATCCCCATCGGCTTGACCATCAGCGCCAGATAGGTCGCCGTCGCCTCGCCCTCGGTGTTCGGGTCGGTGGCGAGGATCAGCTCGCGGACCTCGCCGCCGCCCAACCGGGTCATCAGCTCACGGATCCGCAGGTTGTCCGGGCCGATGCCCTCCAGCGGGTTGATCGCGCCGCCGAGCACGTGGTAGCGCCCGCGGAACTCGCCGGTCCGCTCGATCACCACCACGTCCTTCGGCTCCTCGACCACGCAGAGCACCTCGTCGGTGCGCCGCGGGTCGCGGCAGATCCGGCACTGCTCGGACTCGGCCACGTTGTAGCAGGTCGTGCAGAACCGCACCAGGTCCTTGACCTTGCGCAGCGCGCCGGCCAGCCGGTTGACGTCGGCCGGGTCCGCGGACAGGACATGGAACGCGATCCGCTGAGCGCTCTTCGGGCCGACGCCCGGCAGCCGACCCAGCTCGTCGATCAGGTCCTGGATGGCACCTTCGTACATCTGCCGGCTCAGAAACCGGGCAGGCCGAGGCCGCCCATCCCGCCCGCGACCGGGCCCATCTTCTGCTCGGTCAGCTCCCGGGCCGCCTCGGCGGCGTTGTGCACGGCGGCGACGACCAGATCCTCCAGCGTCTCCACGTCCTCCGGGTCGACCGCCTTCGCGTCGATCTTGATCGCCTTCAGTTCGCCGGTGCCGGCGACGGTGGCCGTCACCAGGCCACCGCCCGCGGTGCCGGTCAGCTCCGCCTCGGCCAACTCGGCCTGGGCGTTGGCGATCTGCTGCTGCATCTTCTGCGCCTGCTTCAGCATCTGCTGCATGTTGGGCTGTCCACCTGGGCGCACGGGCCGCTCCTTCTCGCACTCGTCTGCTCGGCCGCGCCCAGCCTAGTCGGGCCACGGCACCGCTGTTCCGGGTCGACCCGCGTTCAGCGCGCGTCGACCTCGTTGATCCTCTCGGCCCCGAACGCCTCGCGCAGCAGCGCCACCGCCTGCTCCTCGCTGGACTGCCGGGCGGTCCGCTCGTCGATCACCTCGTCCAGCGGCTCGTCGCCCGGGTCGAACCCCTCGTAGGCGGGGGCGGCCGGGGCCGCGGCACGCTGGCCGGGCCGGATCGGCCCGTCGAAGTCCGGGTCGTAGGGCGGCTCACCGGCCCACTCGGCGTCCGCGGCCGGTCGGCCCGGCTGCGCCGCGCGTGGGCTCTTGCCCGGCCCGCCACCCGCCGCCGCGGCAGCCGCCGCCCGGGCCGCCGCGATCGCGCTGTTCCGCTGCCCGCCGGTGGCACCCTTCGCGGGCGGCGGTGGCGTGGCCGCCGGTCCGGCCGGCTGCGGTACGGCGGGAGCCGCCGTCGCGGTGGCCGTGGCCCCACCCGGACGGGCCGCCTCCGGCCAGTCCTCGGCACCGGCGGCACGCACCGCCGCGCCGGCGCCACCCGGGCGGGCCACCGCGTCGGCGTCGCCGCCGGGGCGGGCCGCCTCCGGCCAGTCCTCCTCGTCGCGGGCGGGGACGGTCGGATTCGCCGGCGGGTCACCACCCGGCGGGGTGCCGGGGCGGGGAGCAGGGCCGTCGGGACGGGCCGCTGATCCGTCGGGACGAGGGGCCGGACCGTCGGGCTCGACGGCCGGGCGGGGTGGGGCGGACGGGCGCGACGAGCCTCCGCCCCGTTCACCGGCCACCTCGCAGCGGATCTGCCAGCGCCCGCCGAACTCCTCGTAGAGCGCTTCGACCAGGACCGAGGTGTGCGCGGCCATCATCTGGGCGAGCACCGGCGACTTGACGGTCAGCACCAGGGTCTCGCCGTCCACGTCGCGGACCACCGCGTCCCGCATCAGCGCGGCGGCCGGCTTCTTGATCCGGTTGACCTTGGCCACGATGTCCGGCCACACCCGCCGCACCGCGACCGCGTCCAGCGTGCCGGGACCGGCGGAACCGGGCCGAGGCGGCTCGGGGGTCACCGGGTCGGGCATCACCGCCGAGGCCGGCACCGGCCGCCCGGCCGGACCACCGGAGCCCTGCCGGCCACCCGGCGAGTCGCCGGACGCCGCGCCGGAACCGGCCGAGCCGACACGCGCACCGGAACCGGCCGAGTCGGCGCTCGCGCCGGGGCCGGCCGGGTCGGCGCTCGCGGCGGGCGGGCCGGTGGTGGCCGAGACGGACGAGCCGTCGGCGGCGACCGGGTCCGCTCCACTCGGAGCCGGCCGGGCGACAGCCGCGTCGGTGGCGCGCGGCCCGGGTGAGGCCGAACGGGAACCTGCCGCCATGGCGGCGGCCCGCGCGGCGGCAGCGCCGGTCGGGGCACCGGTAGCCGCCGGCGTGCCGGCGGTCTCCGGGTGGATCGCGGCGGCAGCCGCGCCCGGGGCCGGAGCCGCCGGGCGTACCCCCTGGTCGGGGCCGGCGGGCGGCTCGGCGCCGCCGAGGGTGAGCCGGCGCTCCATCCGCTCCAGGCGCTGGAGCAGGCCGCCGGACGAGTCGTCCGCGCCGGGCAGCAGCATCCGGGCGCAGATCAGCTCCAGCAGCAGCCGGGGCGCGGTGGTGCCGCGCATCTCCACCAGGCCGTTGTGCACAATGTCGGCGCAGCGCGACAGCGTGGCCGGGCCGAGACGTTGGGCCTGGGCCGCCATCCGCTCGATCTGGTCGGCCGGGCCGTCGATCAGGCCCTTGGCCGCGGCGTCGGGCACCTGCTGGAGCACGATCAGGTCACGCAGCCGCTCCAGCAGGTCGGAGGCGAACCGGCGCGGGTCGTGGCCGGCCTCGGCCACCCGGTCGACCGTCGCGTAGGCCGCCGCGCCGTCCCCGGCGGCGAGCGCGTCGCACATCTCGTCGATCAACGCGGAGTCGGTGACGCCGAGCAGCGCGGCGGCCCGGGCGTAGCCGACCCCCTCCGGGCCGGCACCGGCGATGAGTTGGTCGAGCACGGAGAGGCTGTCCCGCGCGCTGCCCCCGCCGGCGCGGACCACCAGCGGGAAGACGGCCGGCTCGACAGTGACGCCCTCGGCCTCGGTCAGCTGCTCCAGGTAGGGCCGGAGCACCTTCGGCGGGATCAGCCGGAACGGGTAGTGGTGGGTCCGCGACTTGATCGTGCCGAGGACCTTCTCCGGTTCGGTGGTGGCGAAGATGAACTTGACGTATTCCGGGGGCTCCTCGACCAGCTTGAGCAGGGCGTTGAAGCCGGCCGACGAGACCATGTGCGCCTCGTCGATGACATAGATCTTGAAGCGGCTGCGGGCCGGCGCGAAGAACGCCTTCTCGCGCAGCTCGCGGGCGTCGTCGACGCCGCCGTGGCTGGCCGCGTCGATCTCGATGACGTCGATCGAGCCGGCGCCGTCGGTGGCCAGCGAGCGGCAGGACTCGCACTGCCCGCACGGCTCGGGCGTCGGCCCCTGCTCGCAGTTGAGCGAGCGGGCCAGGATCCGGGCGCTGGAGGTCTTGCCGCAGCCGCGGGGGCCGGAGAAGAGGTAGGCGTGGTTCAGCCGGCCGCTGCGCAGCGCCTGCGACAACGGCTCGGTGACGTGCTCCTGGCCGATGACCTCGGCGAACGTACGGGGCCGGTACTTGCGGTAAAGGGCCAGTGCCACCCGTCCCGCCTCCTCTCGACCGAGCCATTCTGCGCCGGTCGGCCCCGGGTGACCACCCACCACCCCGTGACTCGACCCGAGGCGACGTTACCGGGACCCGGAGACAGAAAGGCCTCCCGTGCACCCGGCAGAGCTCGCTTATCCTTGCTGCCTTCCGGCCCTGGGGAGGTTCACGAGATACCGCCGCACGGGAGGTGACACCAAGCCTACCCGAAGCCGTGTGGATCTTCCGGGAGGGTGGGGTGGCCCGCTGCCGCCGGACCTGTATCCTGGCTCGCGGAGGATTCGCCTAGAGGCCTAGGGCGCACGCTTGGAAAGCGTGTTGGGTTTACACCCTCACGAGTTCGAATCTCGTATCCTCCGCTCACCTGAGCAGCACGAACGACAGGGCCGGCCCCCACGGGGGACCGGCCCTGAGTCGTCCTACCGACCCGCGTCCTTGCGGGCCGGGGCGACCATCGGTGCATGAGTAGCACTCCCGGCCGTCCGCCCTCCGGTCGGAGCGGCAGGAGTCCGACGAAGTTCCCGCGCGTGTGCTGGTCCGTGATCTTCTTGACCGGCTATGCCGTCTGGGCATGGATGGTCCACGACTGGGCCGCTGAGCACGGCTGCCGATCCCTGCTGGCAGGCTCCCGCCCGTGGTACTTCGCGGTGGCGGCGGTGACGTACTGGCCGGTGGCCTGCCTCCTCTGGTGGTCGGTGTTTCCCCGGGCCGGCGGCCCCGTGCCGTGGTTGCGCCGGGTTGATCGATAACGTTTTCTTTACCGGTTCATCTCACTTTGCCGCCCATCAGTAGGCGTTCGGGGATTGACAGACTTAACCGGTTCAGAAGACCATCGTGGATATCTTCGCCGGATCGACCGCCGGAAGGGCAACCGACGGTCCGACCCGTCCGGGCGGCGAGGGCTCCCCGCAACCATCACCCGTACGGGAGTTCCTCATGATCCAGCGCACCCGCACACGGGCGTGCCTGGCCGGGGCGGCGGCAGCCGTCACCGCGCTGGCCACCGCCCTCGTCACCACGCCACCCGCCCGGGCCGCCGCCGGGGCCTGCTCGGTGACCTGGCAGGTCACCAACGAATGGAGCGGCGGCGCCACCACAAACGTCACCATCACCAACACCGGCGCGGCCGTGACCGGCTGGACGCTGGGCTGGATGTTCCCCGGCAACCAGGTGATCGGCGACATCTGGAACGCGACGAAGACGCAGTCCGGCGCGAACGCCACCGCCACCAACGTCGGCTACAACGCGGGCCTTCCGGCCGGCGGCACGGTGAGTTTCGGCTTCAACGTCACCTACAACGGCGCGAACCCGGCCCCGACCGCGTTCACGCTCAACGGCGCGGCCTGCGGTGATACCACGCCACCCAGCCCGACCGGCAGCCCGAGCCCGTCGGCGAGCCCCGACCCGACCGGCGACCCCAGCGGCAACCTCGCGTTGAACCGGCCGGTCACCGTGTCGTCGACAGAGAGCCCGAACGTCGCCGCCCAGGCGGTCGACGGCAACGGCGGCACCCGCTGGTCCAGCCTCTACGCCGACCCGCAGTGGATCCAGGTCGACCTGGGCGCCACGTACCCGATCAACACGGTGCGGCTGCGCTGGGAGGCCGCGTACGGCAGGGCGTACCAGATCCAGACCTCGACGGACGGCACCACCTGGACCCCGGTGTTCAGCACCACGACGGGCGACGGCGGCACCGACGACGTCACGCCGGCCGGGGCCAACGGCCGGTACGTGCGGATGTCCGGCACCGCCCGCGGCACCGCCTGGGGTTACTCGCTCTACGAGTTCGAGGTGTACGCGGTGAAGCCGCCCACCCCGCCCGGCCCGGACTGCGGCCAGGCCCCCGCCGACCCGCAGGCGAACTCGAAGGCCCGCAACCTGATCTGCTACCTGCGCACGCACACCTACGTGAGCGGCCAGACCGACCTGCCGGACGCGGACAGGGTGCAGCAGCTCACCGGCCGCTACCCGGCGATCGTGGCGTTCGACTTCATGGAGTACACCCGGGGCAGCATCCAGACCCAGCAGGTCATCGACTGGGCGAAGTCGCGCAACGGCATCGTCGCGTTCCAGTGGCACTGGTACTGCCCGCGCGGCGGCAACTACTCCGCGCCGTGCGACTTCCAGCCCGACCTGAACAACCCGTCGTCGAAGCTCTACCAGGACATCGACCTGGTGGTGCGGGAGCTGAAGAAGATGGGCGACGCCGGCGTGCCGGTGCTGTTCCGCCCGCTGCACGAGGCGAACAACAACTACATGTGGTGGGCGAAGAAGGGCCAGGACGCCTACCAGCAGCTCTGGCGGCTGATCTACCAGCGCGCCCAGCTCGCCGGCGCGCACAACATCGTCTGGGTGTTCAACGGCATGGCCAGCGGCCAGGGCACCTCGCTCGCGTCCTGGTACCCCGGCGACGGCTACGTCGACCTGGTCACCTCCGACTACTTCCAGAGCAGCAGCGACTTCGCCACCACCAAGGCGGTCAGCGGCGCCAAGACCACAGGCGTCGCGGAGACGTTCAGCCCGCTCAACCCCAACTCCGACCCGGCCTGGCCGTACTTCGTGGTCTGGGCCTCGCGCGACTGGAACGGCAGCGGCAAGGACGTGGCCGGGTTGTGGCGCACCGCGATGGCCGACCCGAGGACCATCTCGATCGACCAACTCCCCGACATGTCCGCGTGGTGACGACCTGATCGTCAGGGGGCCGGCCCGCCGAGGGTCCGGCCCCCTTCCGCGTACGCGCAGAGCCAGCGAGCCACATATGCGCCGCTCGTATACCGAGCAGTCACATGGCGGGTTGAATGAGCCGATGACCGCAATGTCGAGGCGAGCCGGTTGCGCCCGCTGCGGGGCCGGCCTGGCGACGGACAACACCTCCGGGCGTTGCGCCCCCTGCCAACGGGCGGAGCGCGACAGGGTCATCGCAGCGCCCGAGGTTCCGACCGCCTTCTGGTCGCACGAACCGCTTCGGCGAGCGCTGGCGGAACGGCACCTCGGCCGCGTTATCCGTGCCTACCGCCACCATCCGTACCACGGGCGGCTGCCGCTGCCTCAGGCCACGGTGGCCGGTTGGTTCGGCGTCACCCAAGCCCAGCTCAGCCGCGTCGAGACCGGATCGCCGATAGTGCACCTCGACCGGCTCGCGCAATGGGCCCGGATCTTGGGGATCCCCACCCACGTCCTGTGGTTTTGCCTCCCGCCCGGGCGGGACAAGGCACCGCCGCCCGTCCCCGGAGAAGCCGGTCCTCACCTGCTCCGCGCACTTCGATGTGCGGATCGGCAGATTGGCGGAAGGAACCTGTACCGCTTCGGCATCTCGCCCTCCTGCTGCGGTCGCATTCCGTTCACTTCCCCGACGTGCCGCAGCTTCTGGAACGGCTTGGCGACACGTTCCGGGAAAGGAGTTGGATGGCGCTGCCGCTGCCTATCGGATGAGACCCGCCGACAATGGCGTCATGGCCGACGAGCGTCCCCTGTACGAACGAGATCCGGCAGCTTGGCAGGCACATCTGGCGGAAGGCAACGCCCGGCAACCTCGCAAACGCGTCGGGGCCTGCTGGTCGACCCCCGCTACAAGCCCGACTGGGACCTACCGGGCGGCATGGCCGAGGCCAATGAACCACCGCACGTCACTGCCGCCCGGGAACTCCGCGAGGAGCTCGGGTTGGAGGTGCCGGTCGGCTCGATGCTGGTAGTGGACTGGGTGGCCCCGCACGGTCCGTGGGACGACAGCCTGATGTTCGTCTTCGACGGCGGCGTGCTGCCGGCCACGGCACACCTTCGGCCGACGGACCACGAGCTGGCCGAGGCGCGTTTCGTACCGCTCGACGACGCGCGGGCGCTGCTTCGCCCGTACATCTGGCAGCGGTTGCGTCACGCGGTGGCCGCGCTCGCCGACGGACGTCCGAGGTATCTCGTTGGTGGCGCCTGAGGTCAGCCACGGAGGTGGCGCAGGACGGCCAGGACCCGGCGGTTGTCGGTGTCGGAGGACGGCAGGCCCAGCTTGGCGAAGATGTTCGCCACGTGCTTCTCCACCACCCCGGGCGTGATCACAAGCGCCGACGCGATGCCGCTGTTGGACCGCCCCTCGGCCATCAGCGACAGCACCTCGCGCTCCCGTGGGGTCAGCGACGCCACCCCGCTGGTGCCCTGCCCGGCCCGCATCAGGTGGCCGACCACCTCCGGGTCCAGCGCGGTGCCGCCGGACGCCACCCGGGTCAGCGCGTCCACGAAGTCGGCGACGTCGGCGACGCGGTCCTTGAGCAGGTAGCCGACGCCGCTGGGCCGGTCGGCGAGCAGCCGGGTCGCGTAGCGGGTCTCCACGTACTGGGAGAAGACCAGCACGCCGACGCCGGGGTGGTCCCGTCGGATGTCGATCGCGGCGCGCAGTCCTTCGTCGGTGTGCGTCGGCGGCATCCGGATGTCGACCACCGCCACGTCCGGCTCGGAGGCGGCGACCGCGGACCGCAGCGCGTCGGCGTCGGCCACCGCCGCGCACACCTCGAAGCCACGGTCGGTGAGCAGCCGGACCAGCCCTTCGCGCATCATCGCGGCGTCCTCCGCGATCACCACCCGCATGCCGTCGCCTCCGTTCACGCCCGCGCGGGCAGGTCGATCTCGACCCGGGTCGGGCCGCCGGCCGGGCTGTGCACGAGCATCCGCCCGTCCACCACGCCGACGCGGCGGGCCAGCCCGGCCAGGCCGGGTCCGTCCGGGTCCGCGCCGCCCGCGCCGTCGTCCGTGACGGTGAGCGTCAGGCGCTCGCCGGCTCCGGCGACGTCGAGCCCGATCGAGGTCGCCCGGCTGTGCTTCGCCGCGTTGGCGAGCAGCTCGGCGGCGCAGAAGTAGGCGATGGTCTCGATTGCGGGGGCCGGGCGGTCGGTCAGGTCGACGGTCACCGCGACCGGGACGGCGCTGCTCGTGGCGAGCGTCGCCAGCGCGTCCCCGAGGCCGCTGTCGAGCACCGGCGGGTGGATGCCGCGCACCAGGTCGCGCAGGTCGGCGAGGGCGTCCTTCGCGCCACGATGGGCGAGCGCGACCAGTTCACGGGCCTGCGCGAGGTCGGGTGGCGGACCGTGGGCGCCGAGCTTCTCGGTGGCCATGCCGAGGTTCATGGCGAGCGTGGCCAGCCGGATCTGCGCGCCGTCGTGCAGGTCCCGTTCCAGTCGGCGCATCATCGTGGCCGCGTCGTCGATCGCCCGGGCGCGGCCGGCCTGGAGTTCGCGTACCCGTTCGGCGAGCCGGCGCGGGCCGAGCAGCCGCCGCATCGCGGCCAGGTCCGGTGCGGTGCCGGCGCGCATCAGCCAGGGCGCGACCAGCAGCATGGCCAGACCGGCGGCGGCGATGAGGAACGTGCCGGCGAACGTCCGCGCGCCGAGGAGGCCGAACGGCGTCAGCGCCCAGACCGGCCCGAGCCGGGTGCCGGGCGGGTGGTTGCGGAACAACGGCCACCACAGTGGGTAGCTGAGGTTGACCGGGCCGAGCAAGTAGCAGAACAGGCCGTAGCCCTGCGGGACGGCCAGTGGCACCTTGAGCAGGCCGTACCCGACCGCGCGCCAGCCCGGACCGTCGGTGACCACGGCACCGAGCCGCTTCGAGGGCCGGGCCGGCGGGGCGTCCACGTGCACGTCGAGCAGCCGTGCCGCGAGCCGGCGGTGCACGGCGCCCGCCGCGCGTCCGGCCGGAGCGGCCAGCACGACCAGGAGCGCGACGGTGAGCGGGAACAGCACCAGGAAGATCGGCGCGACGGCCGGCGCGGGCTGTCGGGACATGCCTCCGGTGGCCCAGAGGATGAGGGCGCCCAGAGCCGGGACGAGCGCCGGCACCGCCAGGACGATGACCGCGCTGACCACGCCGACCAGGCAGAACACGGCCCGGCGCAGGGCCAGCGCGGTGAACGGGGCGCGCAGCGCGGTCATCGGCCCATTCTCGCTTCTCACGCGTCGCGCCGGCGGAGCAGGACGCCGCCGCACAGGATCGCCGCGGCCGCGTACCCGCACATCAGCAACACGCTGATCCAGCCGGCGAACAGCCCAGGGGTGGGCGTGGTCACCGCGACGGAGTTGAGCAGCATCAGCAGCGGAACGAAGCGGCCGACCGCGATTCCGCTCTCGCCGAACAGGCCGACCGCGATCGTCGGGACGAACATCAGCGCGAACAGCGTGCCGATCGCGGCGCCGGAGTGCCGTACCACCGTCCCGACACCGACCCCGATCAGCGCGGTGGCGGCCAGGTAGCCGCCGGTCAGCAGGACCGCGCGCAGGATCGGCGGATCGGCGAGGGAGGCGGCCGGGATGGCGGTGCCACGGATCGCGAGCTGCCCGCCCAGATAGCCGGCGAGGCTGGCGAGCAGACCGACGGTGAGCGCCGTGCCGCCGCAGACGGCGGCCTTCGCGGCCAGGACGGTCCGGCGCCGGGGTACGGCGGCGAACGTCGAGCGGATCTGCCCGGTGCCGTATTCGCCGGTCACCATGAGGACGCCGAGCGCGCCGAGCAGAAGCTGGGCCAGGATGGACCCGCTCAGGCTGTTGTTCAGGATCTGGGCGGCGGTGGCCACCGGCGTGTGCGACCGGTAGCCGAACCCCACCCCGACGCCGGCCGCGGCCATCGAGGCCACCGTCGCGATCGCCAGCCACCACGTCGACCGGACGCTGCCCAGCTTGATCCGCTCCATCCGGGCCGCCTGCCGGAATCCGTAGCCGCTCATGACACGTCCGTTCCGCGATAGTCGGTGGCCTGGGAGGTGAGTCGGAAGAACGCGTCCTCCAGGTTGTCGCCGCCGGCCGCCAGCTCGGCCACGGTCGTCTCGGCGAGCAGCCGACCCTGGCCGATGACCACCAGCCGGTCCGCGGTCTGCGCCGTCTCGGCGATCAGGTGGCTGGACACGAACACGGTCCGGCCTTCGGCGGCGAGCCGGCGCAGCAGGTCCCGGATCCAGCGGATGCCCTCCGGGTCCAGTCCGTTGACCGGCTCGTCGAGCAGGAGAACAGCGGGGTCGCCGAGCAGCGCCACCGCGACGCCGAGCCGTTGGCGCATGCCGAGCGAGTAGGTGCCGGCGCGGCGCGTAGCCGCGTCGGACAGGCCGACGACGCGCAGCACCCGCTCGACCCGGGAACCGGGGATGTCGTTGCTCGCGGCCAGCGCGGACAAGTGGGCGCGGGCGCTGCGGCCGGGATGGAACGCCCCGGTGTCGAGCAGCGCGCCGACGGTCCTCAGCGGCCAGGTCAGGTCCGGGTACCGGACGCCGCCGATCAGCGCCTCGCCGTGGTCCGGGGCGTCCAGCCCGAGGATCATCCGCATGGTCGTCGACTTGCCGGACCCGTTCGGGCCGAGAAAGCCGGTCACCGCTCCCGGTCGGATCCGGACACTCAACCTGTCCACGGCGGCCCGGCCGCCGTAGCGTTTGGTCAGCTCACGTAGTTCGATCACCCGGTCGACGCTAGGCAGCGCCGAGAATCGTCGGAAGCCGGAAAGCCGCCGGCTCCGACCGGGGGTTTTCCACCCCTCCCGTCGTACACATGTTCCATCCACAGCCTGTGGACACCGAGAGGTTCGGATGAGTTACCAGCTCAGCGCCGTGGTCGCCGACATCGAGCTGCTGCGCGAGCAGACCGCCGACCTGGATCACGCGGTGCTGGCCGCGCTCCGCCAGGACTTCGCGTTGCTGCCGGTGACCCCGCAGCTCGTCGAGGAGCTGACCGGCGGGCTGCCGGACTTCGCCACCGACGAGCCGTGTGCCGTACGCCCGTTCCGGCTGGTTCTCTCGCCGCCGCTGGCGGAGTTGCTGGCCCGCTGGTCGCGGGGCGGTCCGGTGGCGTACCTGGAGGCGGAGTTCGCCGGCGGGCTCGGCCACCAGGCGGCGGTGGTGTGGCTGGACGGTGAGGTGAGCTGGGGGCCGCGCCACGACGGCACGCTGGACCGGCCGCGCGCCGGCTGGCCGATCAACGCGGCGCTGACCCGGCTGGGCGTCGAGCCGGGCGCGTGGATCGACCCGTTCGCCGAGCTGGGCCTGCACCTGGAACGGGACACGGACGGCTGGTTGGCGCACGGCCGGCGCGGGTTGTCCGCCGACTACTGGGACGAGCTGGCCGAGGAGTGGGAACTGCGCCAATCCGGCCCGCACCAGCAACCTCCGGGCCCTGCTCCCGTTGGGGACTGGGGGATTGCATGAAATTACGACAATTTGCTTTTATCGCCGCGCTGATGACGGCTGCGTCCGTCGCCGGCAGCGGCGTCCATCCACAGTGGCCGTCCCGCCCGGTCGACGCCGTCGAGGTGGTCAGCCTGGACGGCCTGCGCAACGCGGAGTTCGGCACCACCGAGCAGGACCTCACCCGACGCGGCCTGCTGCGCACCGACGAGGAGGCGTGCGGCCCGACACTGGCCGGGCACGGATCGGTCAACCCGATCTTCGTCGACGACCGGCTCGTCCTGCTCTGGCTCGACGACCCGATGACCACCCCGGAGGGCATCGGCGCCGGCACGCCGATCGGCGAGGTGCGCGCCGCGTACCCCGGCGCCGCCGCGCTGCCCGCGCCGCCCGGCAGCCACCGCTTCGCCGGGCTGCTCGCCCGCGACGGCGACCGCGCATACCTGTTCCTGCACGACGGCGTCACCGTCCGGAAGATCATCGCCGGGTACGCGGACTGGGCCCGCCGCCTCTTCGACGAGGGCTACGGCCCCTGCTGACCCGCCCGGTGTGACCGATCCGGCATCCCGACCAGTCCTTGAGAGAGGAAGCCATCGCACACCAGGAGCGAGCTGTGGACCGGAACCTGCACGTGCTCTTCTAGCGGGCACTCGACGTCGAACCCGCACCCCCGACCGGGGACGTGGCCCGGGAGGCCATGGTGGCGGGCACCGCGCTGCGGCGCAGGCGTGGTCTGCTCGGGGGAGGCGCGGCGGCCGGCCTCGTCGCGACCGCCGCCGCCCTGGTCGCCCTGAACCTGACACCAACGTCCCGGGAGCCGCTGCCACCGGCGGCGATCGGAGCACCGGAGCCGTCCACGGACCCCACTTGCAGCCCACAGATGCGACGCGAGCCGATCGACGCTCGAATCTTCCTGCGGCAGGACATCACCGATCAGCAGCGCCTCGACCTGCGCGACGCGCTCCAGTCGTACCCGCCGGTGCGGCGCGTGACGTTTGCGGGTCACGACGAGGCGTACGCCAGGTTCAGGAAGTCCTACCGGGACAACCCCGATCTGGTCGGCTCGGTCGAACCGGAGCAGCTTCCCGAGTCCTTCCAGGTCGAGCTGGTGCGGACGGCGGACTACGCGCGGCTCGCGGCGAAGTTTCGCGACGCGAGCGGCGTGGACCAGATCGCGGCCAACCCCTGCGCGTACCGCACCGGTTCCGGGGAGGGCGAGTGAGCAGCGGGCAGGTCGACGTCTGCGCCTCGCCGGCCGCCGAACGTCAGCCCGGCCCGGTGGCCCGGTGGAGAATCGCCCGCCGACGCGAGCGCGACATCCGGGACGAGGACTTCAGCGCGTTCGTCGCCGCGACCGCGCCCCGACTCAGGCGCACCGCCTACCTCATGTGCCGGGACTGGCACCTCGCCCAGGACCTGACCCAGATCACGTTCACCCGGATGTACGCCTCGTGGACCCGGATCCGACACACCGCGAACCTCGACGCGTACAGCCGCCGGGTGCTCGTGAACGCCCTCTTCGACCAGCGGCGCCGGCGCAGCGGGACCGAGTTGGTCTGCGCCGACCTGCCCGAACGGCCGGAACCGGCGGCGGCGACGGACCTGCACGTCACGTTGATGACCGCGCTGGCGGCACTGCCGATCCGGGACCAGGCGATCGTGGTGCTGCGGCACTGGGAGGACCAGAGCGTCGCCACCGTCGCCAAGATCGTGGGGATATCCGTCTCGGCGGTGAAGATGCGGGACGCCCGGGCGCTGAGTCGGATCCGCGCGATGCTGGGCGACGACTTCACCGGGAGCTGACCCGGAACGCGGAACGCCCGTTGTGATCCTCACGGATCGCACCGGGCGTTCTCGCTGTTCACGAGCGGTGGCGGCGGGATTTGAACCCGCGGAGGGCGTAAACCCTCACACGCTTTCGAGGCGTGCTCCTTAGGCCACTCGGACACGCCACCGCCGACGAGGGTACAGGACCACCGGTACCGACGCCGAACCGGTATCCCGGCCGCCGGCCTGGCAGGATCTTTGCCATGAGTACGCACATCGGCGCTGAGCCGGGAGAGATCGCCGAGCGGGTCCTGATGCCGGGCGACCCGCTGCGGGCCAAGTGGATCGCGGAGACCTACCTCGAGGGGGCCCGCTGCTACACGACCGTGCGCGGGATGCTGGGCTTCACCGGGCGGTGGAACGGCGTCGACGTCTCCGTCCAGGGCTCCGGCATGGGCATGCCGTCCGCCTCCATCTACGCCCACGAGCTGATCAACGACTACGGGGTGAGGACGCTGATCCGGGTCGGCTCCTGCGGCGCCCTGACCGAGGATCTGCAACTGCGCGACGTGGTGGCGGCGATCGGCTCGTCCACCGACTCGAACATGAACCGGATGCGCTTCGACGGCCTGATCGACTACGCCCCGGTGGCCGACTTCGGGCTACTGCGCACCTCGGTCGACGTGGCCGAGCGGCGCGGCATCACCATGCGGGTCGGCCCGATCCTGGCCGCGGACGCCTTCTACACCGACCGGCCGGACCTGTACGACACGCTCGCCGACTACGGCGTGCTCGCGGTGGAGATGGAGTCGGCGGCGCTCTACACCATCGCCGCCCGGTTCAAGGCCCGCGCGCTGACCGTCCTGACCGTCAGCGACCACATCAAGACCGGTGAGAAGACCACGTCGCAGGAGCGTGAGCAGACGTTCGGCCAGATGGTCGAGATCGCCCTCGACACCGCCGTCGCCTGACCCGGCTGTTCTCCCCGCCGCCCCCGTCACCGCCCGGTGCCGGGGGCGGCGGCTGGTGAGAAGGGGCCCCTTCTATACCGGAAGCGTTAACAAGGGGCCCCTCCTTACCTGAAGAACGCGCGCAGCAGCGCGGCGCTCTCCGATGCCAGGACGCCGCCGTAGACCTCGGGGCGGTGCGGGAGGCGGCGGTCGCGCAGCACGTCCCAGAGTGAGCCGACCGCGCCGGTCTTCGGCTCCCACGCCCCGAACACCACTGTCGAAACCCGGGCCAGCGCGATCGCCCCGGCGCACATGGTGCACGGCTCCAACGTCACCACCAGCGTGCAGCCGTCCAGTCGCCACCGGCCCAGCCGCCGCGCGGCGCGGCGCAGCGCCAGCACCTCGGCGTGCGCGGTCGGGTCCCCGGTGAGTTCCCGCTCGTTGCGCCCGATCGCCAGTTCGGTGCCGTCGGGTCCGTAGAGCACCGCGCCGACCGGCACGTCGTCGGCGTCCCCGTCGGGCGGGCCGCCGTCCGGGCCGGTCACCGCGACCTGAAGCGCCCGGCGCATCCACAGTTCGTGCCGCTGCCGGCGGCCCGGCGCGCCCGGGTCGGCCAGCCCTTCGTCGGCGCCGGGACGCACGGGCGACGGTCCCACGGTCTCCAGCGCCGGGTCGGTCGCGTCGGCCGGCTCGGCGGCGCCGGGCGCCACGGACTCGCCGGGCTCAGACCTCACGCAGTTCCTCGACCTCGTCCACGCAGCCGAGCACCTGGCAGATCTCGGCCGTCACGTCGGCCGGCATGTTGCCCTCGTGCGCGCAGAGGGCGAGCAGCTTCTGCGCCGGGATGCCCAGGTCGGCGAGGAGGTCGGCGTCGCCCACCGGGTCGGCCTCCGGGTCCACCGCCGGCTGCTCGGTGTCGTCGTCGCCGCCGGACGGTCGCGGCTCGTCGACGTCCTCCAACCCGGTGACCGACGTCTTCAGGTCGCCCACCAGCAGCGCACCCAGCCGGGACTCCTCCGCGTACGCCGAGTCGGAGCCGAAGACCCGCAGGTCCTCACCCTCGTCGAGGCGCAGCACCACGAGGTAGGTGTCGTCGGCCTCGACGAAGAGCAGGGAGAGGTCCGCGTCCGGCTCGACGTCGCGCAGCCGGTCGGCCACCTCCTCGATGTCGGTGACACCCCGCAGGCTCACCTCGCCGGCGGTCCAGCCGCCGTCGACGCGCGCCACGGCAGCAGCGAAGTACGACACGGTCCCCCCAATGTTGGCCTCGGCAGGACGCCGACACGTCACGCGATGCACGTTAACCGGTCGGGTCGGCAGGCGACCGGTCAACGCCCCGTAAGGGGCCGGCCGTTCCTGGAGAAAGCCGGTCAGCCGGCGACGCGACGGCGGGTGGCGATGAGCTGGCGCAGCCGCTCGCTGCGCGCCCGCTGCGGCCGTTCGCGCTGCTGTACCGCGCGGGCGCCGGCCAACTCGGCGAGGAGTTGCAGACGGCGGCGGCTCCGATCGGGGTCGAGCCGCGGCGGTGTGGTCCAGGCCATACGGCGAGCGTGAACCGTCACCGCCCGTACGTCAAGATGGTCTTCGCTACGCAGCGGAACCGGCACCGAAGGTCACCAGAGCGGCCAGTCCCCGGTCTGCGCCCAGCGCACCGCGACGATCGCCGCGGCGATGCTCCAGCCGCCGGCGGTGACGATCGCCACCCCGGTCGCCACCCCCCGGTCGCCGTGGCGGACCAGCACCGCGGCGGCGGCCCAGGCGAGCCCGCCGGCGAGCAGCGTCCACCAGGCGTAGCCGGGCACATCGTGGCCGACCAGCCCGAACAGCAGCAACCAGGCGAACGCGATCACCGCACCGATCGCGACGCCGGTGCCGGTGACCGGGTGCGGTTCGCGGTAGCTGGGCCGCATCGGCCCGCCGGACGGGAAGAGCCCCGACGGGCTACGCGGCGGCGGCTGGAACGCCCCCGCACCGGGCCCGTCTCCTCCGCCGTGCCACCCGTTCGCCACCGCTGCTCCTTCCCCCGACCCGTCCGCCTCGACATGACGCACAGTGACTGGACGGTGCGGGCTGCTCTCGGCTTTCGTCCCTACGGTAGTGGTCTGCCAGGATGACCGGATGCGCTCGCCATCGATCGGACGCCGCGCGCGTCCGGCGTACTCGGTCCTGCTGCTCGTCGCGGCGTTGGCCGCCGGGTGTGACCGTCCGGCCGGCCCGGCCGACGCGTGGCGGGACCCGAGCCCGATGGTGACCGCCGCGCAGCCCGCCGGGTCGGCGGCGAGCCAGGCCCCGTCCGTCGCCGCCACCACCGCGCCGGCCCCGACGCGGACGGCGGCGGGGCGGCGGGTCTTCCCGGTGCGGGCCGGCAACGTCGACTACCACCCGACGCACGGCGGCTACCCGGGCACGGACCTGTTCGCCGACTGCGGCGAACCGGTCGTGGCGGTCACTGACGGGGTGGTCCTGGAGGTGAGCCGGGTCGACCGGTTCGACAAGCGGGGGCCGCTCGGGCCGAACAACGGCGGGCTGTCGGTCTCGCTGCTCGGCGACGACGGGGTGCGTTACTACGGCTCGCACCTGAGCGCGATCTCGTCCGGCGTCGACGCCGGGGTACGGGTCCACGCCGGGCAGCAGCTCGGCAAGGTCGGTCGCACCGGCAACGCCAACAACGTGTGCCACCTGCACTTCGGGCTCTCCCCCCAGTGCTCGGGCCACGACGACTGGTGGATCCGCCGGGGCGTCGTCTGGCCGGCGCCCTACCTCAACTCCTGGCGCAAGGGCGGCAACCGCTCACCCGCCGCCGAGGTCACCGCGTGGCAGCGCAAGCACGGCTGCCCGAAGTCGCCGGGCGGGTCCGCCGCGGGCGGCTGACCTCGGCGCGCGCCCCGCCGGCCCCCGGCGGGCGGTCGGAGCGCGTAGGTTCCAGGACATGACTGCCCGGGACCCCATCGCCGACCTGCGCCGGATCGCGTTCCTGCTGGAACGGGCGAACGAGGCCACCTACCGGGTCCGGGCGTTCCGGTCGGCGGCGAGCGTCCTTGGCGCGCTGCCGGCCGGCGAGGTGTCCGAGCGGGCCCGCACCGGCAAGCTCACCGAGCTGGCCGGCGTCGGTGACGTCACCGCCCGCTGCGTGGCCGAGTCGTTGGCCGGTGAGGAGCCGGTCTATCTGCGCCGGCTGCTGGCCACCGAGGGCACCGACCTGGACGACGAGGCGGCGAGGCTGCGGGACGCGCTGCGCGGTGACTGCCACAGCCACTCGGACTGGTCCGACGGCGGCTCGCCGATCGAGGAGATGGCGCTGGCCGCGGTCGAGCTGGGTCACGAATATCTCGTGCTCACCGACCATTCGCCGCGACTCAAGGTGGCCCGAGGGCTCACCGCGGACCGGCTGCGCCGGCAGCTCGACCACGTGGCCGCGGTGAACGAGGCGCTGCCGACGGGTTTCCGCATCCTCACCGGCATCGAGGTCGACATCCTCGCCGACGGTTCGCTGGACCAGACCGACGAGTTGTTGGCCCGGCTGGACGTGGTGGTCGGGTCGGTGCACAGCGGGTTGAGCGACGACCGGGCGAAGATGACCCGCCGGATGCTGACCGCGGTCGCCAACCCGCACCTGGACATCCTCGGCCACTGCACCGGCCGGATGGTGGCGTCCCGGCCGGCCGGCGTGACCGGGCCCGGCGACAAGGGGCACCGGGCGCGCACCCGCAAGGAGAGCGACTTCGACGCGGACGCCGTCTTCGCCGCCTGCGCGGAGCACGACGTGGCCGTCGAGATCAACTCGCGGCCGGAGCGGCAGGACCCGCCGAAGCGGTTGATCCGCCGGGCCCTGGAGGCCGGCTGCCGGTTCGCCATCGACACCGACGCGCACGCCCCCGGTCAGCTCGACTGGCAGCGTTTCGGCTGCGAGCGGGCGGCCCGCTGCGGCGTACCGGCCGATCGGGTGGTCAACACCTGGACGGCCGAACGCCTGGTGACGTGGACGGCGAGCCGGGGCTGAGCGGTCAGGCCCGGGCGGCCGGCTCGACCGGGCGGATGGCGGGTGGCGCGGGCGCCAGGGCGGGGCGACGCCGGCGGAACAGGCCCTGCGCGACCGCCACGCCGACGAGCACCACCAGGGCGCCCACCGGCTGGTGCCAGTTCATCCGTTCGCCGAGCACCACGGCGCCGACCAGCACCGCGAAGACCGGGATCAGGTAGGTCACCGTGGATGCCGTGCTGGCGCCGGCCAACCGGATGTTGCGCATGTTGATCACGAAGGCCAGCCCGGTGCCGAGCGCGCCGAGCGCGAGCACGCTGGCCACCACCCGCGCCGAGAGGCCGGTCGGCACCGGCGGCGCGCCCGCCACCAGCGGCGCGACCAGCGCGAGCTGCGCGGTCGCCACGAGCAGCTGCGCCGCCGACAGCGACAGGCCCGAGTACGCGCTGCCCGCGATGAACTTCTTCTGGTACGGGATGGCCAGCCCGTAGCAGGCCGCCGCGCCGAAGCACATGAGCTGGCCGGTGAAGTGGGCCCCGCCGACGCCGGCCCAGACGCCGAGCACCACCAACACGCCGGCGAAGCCCAGCGCGAGCCCGACCGCCCGCCGCGCGGTCAGCTGCTCGGTGCGGAACACCAGCACGGCCAGCGGCAGCACGATCAGCGGCGTGGTGGCGTTCCAGATGCCGGCGAGCATGGACTCGGCCCGTTGCTCGCCGAAGCCGAACAGGGTGAACGGAAGCGCGACGCCGAACGCGGCCACCACCAGCAGGTGCGCCCAGACCCGGGGGTCGCTGGGCAGCCGGTCGCGCAGCACCGCCAGCACCACGAGCAGCGTGGCCGCTCCGGTGGCGACCCGGTAGAGGGTGAGGTGCACCGGGTGCAGCTCGGTCACCCCCACCTTGATGAAGAGGAAGCTGGAACCCCAGATCGCGGCCAGGGCGACGAAGCCCGGCAGCCAACTCCGCAGCGGTGCCCGGTCAGGAGCGATATCCGTGTTCACCCCTGACACTCTGCCCTCCGGGTACGACGCTGTCGCGCGAGAATCGGACGCCGTGTCGACCGCCACAGCAACTGCGTGATCCGCTGCCCTGAACACGGCAAACACAATCGGCACCGGGGCGTCCCGGTCACGTAGTCTCGCCCGGTGGGACGAATCGATGACCTCGCCAACCGGTACGTGGCCGAATGGGCTCCGCTGAGCCCGACCGGGGCCACCTACGTCGGCATCGCCGGCTACGACGACCAGCTCGACGACCTCTCCCCCGACGGCTACGCGGCCCGCGCCGACCTGGTCCGGCGCACCCTGACCCAGCTCGACGTGACCGAGCCGGAGACCGAGGCGGAGCGGACCGCCCAGGAGGCGATGCAGGAACGCCTGGGCCTCGAACTCGCCCGCTACGACAGCGGCGAGACCACGAGCGAGGTCAGCGTGATCTCCAGCGGCCTGCACGAGCTGCGGATGGTCTTCGACCTGATGCCGACCGACGGCGAGGAGGCCAAGGCCAACGTCGCCGCCCGGCTCAACCGCTTCGCGTCGGCGCTGGACGCCTACAAGCGCACCCTACGCGAGGCCGCCGCCGACGGCCGGGTCAGCTCGCAGGTGCAGCTCGTCGAGGTCGCCAAGCAGTGCGACGTCTGGGTCGACCCGGAGGGCGACAACTTCTTCCACGGGCTGGTCGAGCGCCTCGACGCCGACGGGACGCTCGGCGCGGAGCTGCGCAAGGGCGCCGCCGCCGCGACCGCGGCCACCGCCGAGTTCGGGCAGTTCCTCCGCACCGAGCTGGCCCCGGTGGGCCGGCGGAAGCAGGCCGCCGGCCGGGAACGCTACGAACTGGCCTCGCAGTACTTCCTCGGCGCGAAGGTCGACCTGGACGAGACGTACGCCTGGGGGTTCGCGGAGCTGGCCCGCCTGGAGGCCGACATGCGGACGGTGGCCGGCCGGATCGCCGGCCCCGGCGCCACGATCGACGACGCGGTACGCGCGCTCGACGCCGACCCGGCGCGGACGGTCCGGGGCAAGGAGGCGTTCCGCGACTGGATGCAGGCGCTGGCCGACCGGGCGATCAGCGAGCTGGACGGCACCCACTTCGACATCCCGGAGCAGGTCCGCCGGATCGAGTGCTGCCTCGCGCCGACCAGCGACGGCGCGATCTACTACACCGGGCCGAGCGAGGACTTCTCCCGCCCCGGGCGGATGTGGTGGGCGGTGCCGCAGGGCGTCAGCGAGTTCTCCACCTGGCGCGAGGTGACCACGGTCTACCACGAGGGGGTGCCGGGCCACCACCTCCAGGTCGCGCAGACGGCCGTCCGGGCCGACCTGCTCAACCGCTGGCAGCGGCTGCTCTGCTGGGTGTCCGGGCACGGTGAGGGCTGGGCCCTCTACGCCGAGCGGCTGATGGACGAGTTGGGCTACCTGGAGGACCCGGGCGACCGGCTCGGCATGCTCGACGGGCAGGCGTTGCGGGCCGCCCGGGTGATCGTCGACATCGGCATGCACCTGGAGCTGGAGATCCCGGCGGACAACCCGTTCGGTTTCCACCCGGGCGAGCGCTGGACGCCGGAGCTGGGCTGGGAGTTCATGCGGGCGCACTGCCGCGTGCCGGACGAGGTCCTGCGCTTCGAGCTGAACCGTTATCTCGGCTGGCCGGGGCAGGCCCCCTCGTACAAGGTGGGCGAGCGGATCTGGTTGCAGGCCCGCGAGGACGCGAAGGCCCGCAAGGGCGCCGACTTCGACCTGAAGGAGTTCCACCGCCAAGCGCTCGACCTGGGCGCGCTGGGGCTGGACCCGCTGCGCCGGGCGCTGGCCCGGCTCTGAGTTCCTCGGCAACGGCGACGGCCGGGAGTCGGAGGTCCCCCTCCGGCTCCCGGCCGTCTCGGCGTCGGCGTCGGTCAGGCCAGGTCGACCGTGAGCACCGGCCGGGCGGTGAGCGTCTTCGAGTGCTCGTAGGCCAGTTCGATCACCGGGTCGTCGAAACTCAGCGGGATCGGCGAGGTGACCGGGATGCCGTCGGGAAACGGCAGGTCCGGCGTCAGTGTGATCTTGATGCCGAGCACCCGGCCGACGAACCGGGTGGCGTAGAACGCGACGTCGCCCTCCACGGTGAGCCGCTCGGTCACGTACCGCTGCTTCTTGCCCGCCGGGCCGCTGGCCAGCAACGTGAAGTCGTCGGTGACGGCCTTGTCCATGGTGAACTTCAGGCACTTGAGCTTGCCCCGGTAGGTGGGCAGCTCGACGATGCCCTCGAAGCGCAGCCCGTACATGGTCACCTTGGAGCCGGTGAGCCGCGACGGCGGGTCGGCGACGAGCGGCTGGTCGGGGTCGGCGGCGAGCTTGGGCAGCGGCTTGCCCTCCTCGACCGGCTTCGGCTTGGTCGGGGCCGGTTCGGCGCAGTCGTCGCCCGGCTTCGCCGAGGCCGACGGCTTCGCGCTTGCGCCGGGCTTCGGCGTGGCGCTGCCGCTCGGGGCGGCGGCAACCGCCGCCGTCGTCGCCGAGGGAGACGGCGACGGCGACGCCTCGGCGTCGGCCGTGTCCTTGTCGCCGGTGAACAGGCCGGTGATGCCGTCGACGAGGTCGGTCAGCAGGTTGCCGTCCGGCTCCTCGGCCGGCTCGGTCGGCGCGGCGCTGCTCGGGCTGGCCGAGGGGGAGGCCGCAGCGGTCGTCGAGGCGGACGGCTTCGGTGCGGGCGCGGACGTGCTCGGGCAGGCCGCCGGCGCGGCGACCGCCGGCCGCTGGCCGTGGACCGCGACCAGCCCGGCCGCGGAGACGGCCAGGACCAGCAGGATCGCGTACGCGCGGGGCGTGTGCCCCGGGCCGCGCGGCGCGTCCGGTCCGGCCGGTTCGACCGGCGCCGACTCGCGCAGCGGGTTGCGCGGCTCGGGCAGCGTGTCGGTGAGGACGCCGGTGGTGTCGTCCTCGCGCTGCCGCGGCAGCAGCTCGTCCACCAGGGCCGGCTCCGGCTCGTCGGCCGGCTCCTCCGCCGCCGGTTCGTCGGTCGGCGTCCCACCGGCGGGTTCGGTCGGCGTCACGTCGGTGTCCTTGCGCGGCACCCAGGCGAAGCCGAGCGCGCTGCCGACCATGCCGAGCAGCAGGCCGATGAAGAAACCGCCGAGGTTGACCCCGATCAGTGAATAGAGCGCGGTGATCGCCGCGACCACCGCGTAGAACATCCGCTGGGCCGGGCTGAACCAGAGCAGCATCCCGCAGGTCACGAGGATGGTCGGGATGAGCCAGGACAGGAAGCCGGTGGGCCCCATCTGGAAGGTGAGGCCGTTGAGGCTCATCTGGGTGGTGGCGAAGATCTCCAGCCCGGCCAGGGCGGTGAGGAGACCGCCCCAGAACGGCCGCGCCCGGCGCCACCGGCGGAAGCCACGCCACGCCAGGCCGAGCCGACCGGGCCGGGCCTGCTGCGTTTCGGCGGTTGTCACGTACTCCTCCTGGCGGTGCTGACGGGGTGCGACATGGCGAGGCCCGCGGAGGGCGCCCTCCGCGGGCCTCGCCATCAGATCAGAAGCATTCCTTCGCGTCCTTGCCCACGTTCACCTTCAGCTTGAGGCCGTTGAGGGTGAAGACGCCGGCGCTGGTGGAGCGGGCCACCTGCTCCAGCTTCGTGATGGTCACCGAGTCGGCGCTCTGCCCGAACGCGCCGGGCTGGCCCTTCGTCGGGTTGAGGTCGTTGGCGTCGCGGCCGATCTGGATGTTCTGGAACGTGGCGTCGCCTTCCAGCGACTCCATGTCGATCAGCAGGTTGGTGGCGGTGGCCGGCTTGCCGCCACCACCGGCGTTGATGGTCAGCACGATCGGCACGCCGGGGATGCTGGCGTTGACCGACTGGCAGAGGTCGTAGAGCTTCGCGTCGGCGATCTCCGAGACGGCCACCGGGTGCTGCGTGCCGTTCTTCTCCTGGACCAAGCCGCCGTACTGCTTGAAGCCGTTGCCCTCCAGCTTCGAGGCGCCGACCTTGAAGGTCTGGCCCGACACCGCGAACGACGCGGCGATGGCGCCGTTGGCCATGCCGAGCACGATGCCGCCGGCCACGACGGTCGCCGGCACCATCATGGCGGCGAAGCGCCGCCAGCGGGTGCCGCCACTCATCTGGCGGTTCTCCGATTCAGTCACAAGGTCCTCCTCGACGGGGGTGCGTCGTCGCCGGACGCGGGACGCGACGCGGGACGGGGGAAAGCTGCGGGGCGGCGCGGAGGCCGTCGTGCCGAACGGGACCGCGCGGTTCGCGGATTGGATGTTCTCGCGAAGCGACAGACCTCACAAGCCCCTTGCTACTGACGGGTAACACGGTTGTGGTATCAAGATCGCCGACGGTTACCAACGGTTAGCGCCAAACCGGCAAGTTCTTCGGACGAAACGGTCTCATTACGACACCGTGTCGCACAGGTTTCACCTGTGGTAGCCGTCACGGCAAAACATCACAGTTCGATAACGGCCGGCTGACAAGGCGCTGAGGATGAGGCGGCGATCAACCGTCCGGTCAGGCCAGGACGCCGACCGGAGCCCGGTCAGCCCCGCCCGTCCAGCCAGGATCCCAGCAGGTGACGGTCGATCGAGTCGATCCGGCCGAGGGGACGCCCGGCGGCGACCCGGGCCCGCAGCTCCGCCCGGGTGAACCAACGCGCCTCCACCACCTCCTCGCCGTCGACCCGCACCCGCGTCGACTCCGCCGCCGCCCGGAAACCGACCATCAGCCCCGCCGGAAACGGCCACGCCTGCGAACCCTGGTAGGTGACCTCACGCACGACCACCCCGGCCTCCTCGGCCACTTCCCGCCGGACCGCGTCCTCCAGGCTCTCGCCGATCTCCACGAACCCGGCCAGCATCGACCAGGAATCCTCCGCCGCGCCGCGGTGCCGGGCCAGCAGGCAACGCTCCGGCTCACCGGGCGCCTCGACCAGCATGATCACCGCCGGCTCGATGCGCGGGAACAGCAACCGGCCGCAGCCCGCCCCGGCGCAGGAGCGGGTCTGGCCACCCGCCCCGGCCACCGTCGCCGCGCCGCAACTGCCGCAGAAGCGCTGGCCGCGGTGCCAGTGCAGCAGACCCTTCGCGTACGCCTGGACGGCCGCCTCGGCCGGCCCCAGCCCACCCACCAGCGCCCGGACGTCCACCGCCTCGGCCGCACCGGCCAGCTCCCGGGCCGCTCGCCCGTCCCGACCGGAGAGGTCGGCGGCGAACACCGCACGCCCCGCCTCCAGCCCGAGGAACACCGTCTCGTCGGCGGCGGCGAGCAGTTCGGCGGCGTGCACCGCGGCCGGGCGCACCGGCACCCGCGCGGAGTCGACGAGGCAGCGGTCCCGCCACAGCGGCAGCACCACGCTCGCCGGGTCGCTCAGTCGCTCGGCGAGCCACCCCGGGTCGTCACGCAGCGCCGCCGCCCGGTCCAACCACCCGCCGCCGTACGCCAACACCCGGTCGTCCGCCCGCACCCGACCACCGTGTCACGACCACGGCCGGAACGGGGGCCCGAAACGGGTGATCGGTGCGACACCTCCGCCCGCCCGACACGACCTCCCGGGCGGAGACTCCCGACCGGCCCGAGCGTTGGTTACCGTAGGTGTCTCCCGCGGGGGAAGCAGTCCCCGCACGCGTAATTCCGATCGAGGTTGCAGTGACCATGAGCGGCGAGAAGATGCCGGCTGCCGACGACCGGCCCACCGTCAAGGTGGCGGCGGTGAGCTGGCCCGGAGTCGAGCTGGAGCCGGTCGCCACACCGCCCGCCCCGGGCGCGGGGAAGCCGACGCGCAGCCGACGCGCCCGACTGCTGCTGGCCGGCGGGCTCACCGCCGCCCTGCTCGCCGCCGGCATCGGCGTCGGCGCCTACGCGTACGCCGGTGACGTGCCCCGCGGCACCACGGTGCTCGACACCGAGCTGGGCGGGCGGAGCCGGGCGGACGCCGCCCGCGCGCTCCGCGCCGAGCTGGAGCGCCGCGCCGACGCGCTGAACGCTCCGATCACCGTGACCGTGGGCGAGAAGAAGACCGCACTGAAGCCCGCCGACGTCGGGCTCGCCGTCGACGTGGACGCCACCGTGGCCGCTGCCGCCGCCGCCGAGGCGCACGCGGTGAGCCGGCTGGTCGGCTCCCGCACGGTCGAGCCGGTGGTGACCGTCGACGCCGAGCGGTTGGGCACCGCCCTGCGCGCCGCGGTCGGCGACCAGGGACGCGAGATGACCATGCCGACCGTCATCTGGACCGGCACCACCCCCAAGCCGGTCTACCCGAAGCCGGCGCTGACCGTGGACACGGCCGGCGCGACCGAGGCGGTCACCGCGGCGTGGCTGGCCGCCCTGCCGGTCACCGTGCCGCTTGTGGAGAAGTGGCCGGCGACCAGCCGCGAGGAGGTCGACCGGCTCGTCACCGAACTGGCCCGGCCGGCCGTGGCCGCGCCCGTCACGCTCACCACCGAGGGCGGCTCGGTCACCATCCCGCCCGCCGCCATCGCTCGGTCGCTGCGGTTCTCGACCGACGACGCCGGCAAGGTCGCCCCCCGGGTCGACGTCAGCCGGCTGCGCGCCGCGCTCGGCGACAAGCTGACGAAGCTGGAGGTGGAGCCGCGCGATGCCGGGCTGACCATCGCCGATGGCAAGCCGAAGGTGGTGCCCGGCCGGGCCGGCCGCCAGGTCGACGCCGCCACGCTGGGCCCCGCGCTGCTCGCGGTGCTGCCGAAGCCGACCGGTCGCACGGTGGCGGCACAGCTCAAGCCGGCCGCGCCGGAGCTGACCGAGGCGAAGCTGGCCGAGCTGGGCGTCAAGGAGCGCGTCTCCACCTTCACCACCCGGTTCACCGGCGGCCTCTCCTCGCCGCGCAGCCAGAACATCGTCCAGGCGGCAAAGGACGTGGACGGCGCCATCGTGCGGCCGGGGGAGACCTTCTCACTGAACGCGCACACCGGCGAACGCGGCTACGACAAGGGCTACCAGGACGCGCCGACAATCGTGAACGGCAAGCTCGTGCCGGGGGTCGGCGGCGGCGTCTCGCAGTTCACCACCACGCTGTTCAACGCCACCTACTACGCCGGGCTGGAGGACGTCGAGCACAAGCCGCACTCGTTCTACTTCAGCCGCTACCCGGCCGTGATCGAGTCGACTATCTACTGGCCTCAGCTCGACTTCAAGTTTCGCAACAACACACCGCACGGGGTGCTCATCGACACCTCCTACACGGCCAGCTCGATCACCGTGTCGATCTGGAGCACGAAGATCTACGACAGCGTGAAGACCGAGTACGGGCCGCGCCGAAACGTCACGCAACCGAAGACCGTCTATCTGAAACCCGGTCCGGACTGCATCTCCGCCGCCGGCGGCATCGGGTTCGCCCAGGACGCGTTCCGGGTGATCAAAAAGGATGGCAAGGTGATCAAGCGGGAGAAGTTCAGTTGGCGCTACGACGCCGAGCCGCGCTTCATCTGCGCGCCGAAACCCGGCACCTGACCCAGGCACACGAAGAAGGCCCCGCCGAGGCGGGGCCTTCTTCGTGTTCGGCGTCGTCAGGGGCGCGCCGCGGCCAGCCCGTCCCGGACGCCGTCCGCGTCCCGGTCGGTGCCGTAGACGGGGGTGTCCGGCTGCTGCCGCCAGCTCTCGTCGAGCGTGCCGGCGTCGACCGGGTCGAAACCCAGCTCGTCCACCAGGCCCATGACGACCTGCTTGGCGTCGGCGTCGTCGCCGGCCACCGGCAGGGCGATCCGACCCGCCGTACCCGCCGGCTTGCCCTGGTCCATCAGGTGCGCCGCCTGGATGTTGTTGAACGCCTTCACCACCCGGGCGCCCTTGAGGTGGTCGGCGGTCCACCGGCTGGAGCTGAGACTACGGTCCAGCAGCTCGGCGACGTCGCCGTCCCGCTCGGGGTAGTAGTTGTTGGCGTCGACGACGAGCTTGCCGTCGAAGAGGGTGGCCGGCAGTTGCGGGACGGCCTTCAGCGGGATCGCCACGACCACCACCTCCGCGCCCTGGACCACCTCCTCCAGGGCGGCGGCCCGCGCGCCGGTCTCGGCGGCGAGGTCGGTAAGGCTTTCCGGGCCGCGGGAGTTGGTTACCGCGACGTCGTGGCCGAGTGAACGCAGACGACGGGTGAGGGTGCCTCCGATGTGCCCCGACCCGATGATTCCGATCTCCATGACCACTCCTGTACCCCGGCGGGTGCGTCCCGATCACGAACCCGCCGTACGTCATGTCACGTTCTTCGTCCGCCGAGGCCGGCGGGGGACACGCGGGGCGGTCCCCGCTCGACGGTACGAGATGGGATGGGTCGGTCGTGGTGATTCGCGCCGGAACGGCGCTGACGCAGTCAGGGCCATCCCTGTTTGGGGTGGCCCTGACTGGAAGATTGTCCGGCGGTGTCCTACTCTCCCACACCCTCCCGAGTGCAGTACCATCGGCGCTGGAGGGCTTAGCTTCCGGGTTCGGAATGT
>NZ_JBFAGS010000002.1:0-48555 GCF_040653835.1 Micromonospora sp. NPDC050980
GCGGGGGGCCCGGGGGGGGGGGGGGGGGGGGGGGGCGGGGGGGGGGGGGCGCGGGGGGGGGGGCGGGGGGCGCGGGGGGGGGGGCGGGGGGCGCGGGGCGCGGGGCGCGGGGCGCGGGGCGCGGGGCGCGGGTCAGGCGGGCGGCGGGACGAGCCGGGCGTGCAGCGCCGCCGGATCTGCCACCTCGGGCAGGTCGCGGGCGGCGAGCCAGGCCGCCGCGGCGGCGCCGTCCCCGGCAGCGTGCAGCGGCGCGGTCGGCCAACGGCGGGCCAGTTCGGCGCGGACGGCGGCGGCCAGCGGGGTGTCGCCGGTGAGCAGGCCACCACCGAGCACCACGGGATCGGCCGCGTCGGCCGGGCGGATCCGGGAGACGCTCTCGGCCAGCAGTGCGGCGGCCTCGGCGACCAGCGCCGCACCGGTCGGCTCGCCCTGGCGGGCCGCCGTGACGACCAGCGGGGCGAACCGGGCCAACTCCACCGGTGGGCGCCGGGTCACCGCCTGCACCACGGCGTCGACGGTCGCCCGGGGGCGGTCGGCCACCTCGCTCGTGCCGGTCAGTTCCGCCAGCACGCGGCGGCCCAGTTCGCCCGGCGTCTCGGCGCGGTCCAGGTCGGCCAGAAGCCGGCGGACCGCCTCCCGGCCGAGCCAGAACCCGGAGCCGGCATCGCCGAGCAGCCAGCCGTGCCCGTCGGCGGTGCGGTCCAGGCACCTGTCGCGCACCTGGGCGGCGATCGCGCCGGTGCCGGCGATGACCACGGTGCCGTCCGGGGCGGCGGTGCCGGAGGCGTAGGCGACCAGGGCGTCGCCGTGCACCCGGTACGGGCAGCGCAGCCCCGCCTCGGCCCACGCCCGGTCGAACGCGGCGCGCCCCTGCGGATCGGCCAGGAGGCGGCCGGCGCCGGCGAGGCCGATCACGCCGCCGCGTACCCGGGTCGGGTCGACGCCGGCGAGCGCCGCGCGCAGGGCGGCGAGCAGTTCGACGGCGGCCCGCTCCGCGCCGTGGCTGGTCGGGTTGCCGCCACCGGCGCGGCCGGTGCCCAGGCAGGCCCCGTCGAGGCTCAGGGCGGCGGCGCGGGTGGACGTGCCCCCGACGTCGAGGCCGACCACGACGGTGTCCGACATGGTCCTCATGCTGGCCGGGCGGGCCCGGCCGGCGCAAGATCGTAGCGGTGCGGCAGGTAACAGTTTGAAAACTTCGCCCACGGCCTTGACACGGAGGGGCCTTCAGTAAGAACTTTTACCACTAATAGTTAACACTCTTTTCCGAAAGGCTTCCGCCGATGGCCGAGCACGACGTCGACACCTCCGCGGCGACCGCGGTCGTCGATGCCGCCCCGGCCGACCGGCGGGGCGTCGACGGGGTGCTGGCCAGGGTCCGGGCCGGCGTGGGTGAGCTGACCGGGGCGCTGCGCCGGGTCGCCGAGCACGTGCTCAGCGACCCGGAGGCGGCGGCCCGGGCGACGATCGTCGAGCTGGCCGAGCGGAGCGGCACCTCGCCGGCGACCATCACCCGATTCTGCCGGGCGATGGGCTTCGAGGGCTACGCCGACCTGCGACTCGGCATCGCCGCCGAAACCGGCCGGGCCCGCTCCGCGGGCTGGACCGTCGACATCGGCCGGGAGATCCAGCCCGGCGACCCGCTGTCCCGGGTGCTCGACCAGATCATGGCCGCCGACACCCGGGCCATGCACGACACCGCCGCGCTGCTCGACCTGGGCGAGGTGGAACGGGCGGCGGTGGCCATCGCCGGGGCCAATCGAGTGAACATCTTCGGCGCCAGCGGAAGCGCCCTGGTCGGCGAGGAGATGCAGTTCAGCCTGCACCGCATCGGCGTGGCGGCCTGGGCCTGGAGCGACGTGCACGAGGGCCTGGCCAGCGCCGCGCTGCTGGGCGTCGGCGACGTCGCGCTCGGCATCTCGCACACCGGAGCGACCCGGGAGACCATCGAGCTGCTCGCCGAGGCGGGCAGCCGCGGGGCCACCACCGTCGCGCTGACCGGCTTCCCCCGCTCGCCGCTGGCCGAACTCGCCGACATCGTCCTGGTCACCGCCAGTCAGGCGACGACCTTCCGGCCGGACGCGCTCTCCGCCCGGCACCCGCAGCTCGTCGTGCTCGACCTGCTCTACATCGCGGTGGCGCAGCGCACCCACGACCGCGCCCACGCGGCCTTCCGGCGTACCGCCCAGGCCGTCGACGGGCACAAGGCCGCGAAGGGGGCCTCCTCATGATCAGTGCCCAGCGGTACGTGGAGGCGGTCCGCCCGGTGCTCGACCGGCTGGTGGACAGCCAGGCGGACGCCGTGGACCGGGCGGCGGACCTGATCGCCGGCGGTCTTCGTGCCGGCGGTGTCCTCCAGGCGTTCGGCGCCGGTCACTCGGAGGCGTTCGCCGCCGAGCTGGTGGCCCGGGCCGGCGGCCTGGTCCCCACCAACCGGCTCTCCCTGCACGACCTCGTGCTGCACGGCGACGCGTCTCGCGACGTGCTCGCCGACCCCAAGCTGGAACGTGACCCGGCGGTGGCGCACGGGCTGTTCGCCCTGGCGGCGCCGCAGCCGGAGGACGTTTTCGTGGTCGCCTCGCAGTCCGGCATCAACGGCTCGGTGGTCGAGTTGGCGACGTTGGTCAAGCGCGACGGCCATCCCTTGATCGCGGTCACCTCGGTCGAGCACACCGCCCGGGTCGCCCCTCGGCATCCCTCCGGGCACCGGCTCGCCGACCTCGCCGACGTCGTGCTGGACAACGGCGCGCCGTACGGTGACGCACTGCTGCCGCTCGAGGGCGGCGGCGCGGTCTGTGCGGTCTCGTCGGTCACCGCGGCGCTGCTGGCGCAGCTGCTGACCGCCGAGGTCGTACGACGGTTCCACCAGGCCGGAGAGGTACCCCCTGTCTACCTCTCCGCCAACGTCCCCGGTGGGGACGAGCACAACCTCGCCCTCGAGTCGCGGTACGCCGGGCGTCTCCGGCGGACCGCCTGACCCGACACCACAAGGAGAGACACCATGTCGGTTACCCCCGAGAAGTCCGACCTCAGCCGTCGGATCCTGCTGCAGCGCGCCGGCGCGGCCGGCCTGCTGGCCATCCCGGCGGCCGGTCTGCTCAGCGCCTGCGCCGGCAGCGAGCCGAGCAAGTCCGACGGCGGTGGCGCGGCCAAGAGCAACGACAACCCGTTCGGCGTCGAGGACGGCAGCGCCGTCAAGGTGGTGGTCTTCAACGGTGGGCTGGGCGACCAGTGGGCCAAGGAGGACGCGGTCGTCTTCAACGCCAAGCACCCCAAGGTCACGGTCAACATGTCTTCCACCCAGAAGATCAAGACCGAAGAGCAGCCCAAGATGGCTACCCAGCCGAGCGACCTGGTGATGAACTCGGGCGCCGACATGATGGACCGCAGCACGCTGATCAACGAGGGCGCCATCGAGCCGCTCGACGACCTGCTCACCGCGCCCGCGTGGGACGGTGCGGGGACGGTCGCCGACTCGCTGCTGCCGGGCACCGTCGGCGACGGCACCCAGAACGGCAAGTTCTACGTGGTGAACGTGGCCTACACGGTCTGGGGCAACTGGTACAACGCCGCCCTGTTCAAGAAGGAGGGCTGGACGGCGCCGACCACCTGGGACGAGTTCTTCGCCCTGGCGCCGAAGATCAAGGCCAAGGGCATGGCGCCGTACGTGCACGACGCCATCCACGGCTACTACCCCCGCTGGGGGCTGTTCGCCAGCATCTGGAAGGCGGTCGGCAAGCAAGCCGTCATCGACATCGACAACCTCAAGGACGGCGCCTGGAAGGTCGACGGCGTCGTCGCCGCCCTCCAGCCGTGGGAGAAGCTGGTCAAGGACAAGCTGCTGCTGCCGGGCAAGCTCAACCACACCCAGTCGCAGCAGGCGTGGCTGGACGGCAAGGCCGCGTTCATCCAGGTGGGCACGTGGCTGAAGAACGAGATGGCGGCGACCATCCCGCCCGGCTTCGAGCTGACCCTCTCGGACTACTGGAGCAACAGCGGTGACAAGGCCGCCAAGGACGTCTTCGCCGGCTCCGGCGAGGGCTTCGTGGTGCCCAGCAAGGCGCCGAACAAGGCCGCCGCCAAGGAGTTCCTGCGGGCCATCCTGTCCAAGGAGGGCTCGGAGAAGTTCGCCGAGCTGACCAAGTCGCTGGCGTCGACCAAGGGATCCGGGGACAAGGTCCAGGACTCCGCGCTGGCCTCGGCCAACGCGCTGATGAAGAACGCCTCCAGCGACCTGATCTCGGTCAAGTTCCCGGACTTCTACGCCGACCTGGACAAGGAGAGCCAGAACCTCTCCGAGGAGTTGATGGCCGGCCGGCTCACCGCGCAGCAGTTCGTCGACAAGATGCAGGCGGCCGCCGACAAGGTCGCCAAGGACTCGTCGATCAAGAAGCAGACCCGCACCGCCTGATCTCGTCGAGGAAGTGAGTCCAATGCGGCACGGAGTCGCGCGTTTCGTCACGGGCTTCCTGGCCCTGCCCGTCGCGCTGTACCTGTTCTACGTGGTGTGGCCGTTCGCGCAGGCGGCCGGGTACTCGTTGACCGACTGGGGCGGGTACTCGGACTCCCAGCGCTTCGTCGGGCTGGACAACTACGTCCGGCTGTTCTCCGACGAACTGATCCGGAAGGCGTTCTGGCACAACGTCTTCTTCCTGGTCACCGTGCCGCTGTTCACCATCGGGCTGGCCCTGCTCCTCGCGTTCCTGCTCAACGTGGGCGGGCGCGAGGACAGGGCCGGCATCCGCGGGGTGTTCGGATCCGGTCTTTACAAGGTCATCTTCTTCTTTCCGCAGGTGCTGTCGCTGGTCGTGGTCGCGGTCATGTGGCAGCAGATCTACCGCAGCGACGAGCAGGGGCTGATCAACGGCCTGCTGATCAAGATCGGCCTGGTGGACGCGGCCAACCCGATCGCCTTCACCGCCGACCCGGAGCCGTTCCTCGGCATCCCGGCGGTGCTCTGGTGGCTGTTGCTGATCGCGGTGTGGAGCGGCGCCGGCTTCTACATGGTGCTCTTCTCCGCCGCCATGCAGTCGATCCCGAAGGACATCTACGAGGCCGCCATCCTCGACGGCGCGGGCCGGTTCCACACGTTCTTCAAGGTGACCCTGCCGCTGCTGCGCGACACCATCTCGGTCGCCTGGGTCTACCTCGGCTTCATCGCGCTGGACATGTACGCGCTGGTCTTCGTCATGACGCCGAGCCAGGGCGGGCCGAACCACGCCAGTGAGATCTTCGCGTCGGTGCTCAACTTCACCGCGTTCCAGAAGGGCCAGTTCGGCTACGCCTGCGCGATGGGCGTCGCGTTGGCCATCTTCACGATCCTGCTGGCCGCGTTGCAGCTGAGGATCACCCGTCGTGACCGTATCGAGTACTGAAGGAGGCGCGGCGATGAGCACGGCGACGCACCGTCTCGACCGGGCCGACAAGGCCGCCACCGGGCCCGCCCCGGCCCCCGTACGCCGGCAGGAGCGGCACCGCGGCGGTGTCGGCTCCCGGATCTTCAACGGCTTCTCCCACGTCTTCCTCGTGGTGTGGGCGCTGATGGTGATCTACCCGCTGCTCTGGGTGGTGATGTCGTCGTTCAAGGACGACGCCGAGGTCATCCGGGAACCGCTCTCCCTGATCCCGGACAAGCTGCACTGGGAGAACTTCGGCCGGGCCTGGACCGAGGGGCACCTCGGCGCGTTCTTCCTGAACACCGTGCTGGTGCTGGTCGGCAGCGTCACGCTTACCATGCTGCTCGGCTCGATGGCCGCGTACGCGCTGGCGCGCTTCTCCTTCCGCGGCAACCGGCTGATCTACTACATGTTCCTGTCCGGGTTGACCCTGCCGATCTACCTGGCGGCGGTGCCGCTGTTCAAGGGCGTCTACAACACCGGGGTCAGCTTCCCGCTGCTCGGCCCGAACAAGCACCTGATGCTGATCCTGGTCTACGTGGCCTGGTCACTGTCGTTCACGATCTTCTTCATGCACTCGTTCTTCCGGACGCTGCCCGACTCGATCGCCGAGGCGGCGCAGGTCGACGGTGCCTCGCACACCCGCGCGTTCTTCAGCGTGATGCTGCCGATGGCCAAGCCGGGCCTGATCAGCATCGGCATCTTCAACGTGCTCGGCCAGTGGAACCAGTGGTACCTGCCGACGCTGCTCATGCAGTCGGTGGCCGGCGAGCCGAAGCACCAGGTCATCGCGCAGGGGCTGATCGAGCTGTCGGTCAACCAGGGCTACAAGTCCGACTGGTCCGGGTTGTTCGCCGGCGTCACCATGGCGATGCTGCCGGTGCTGATCGTGTACATCGTCTTCCAGCGCCAGGTCCAGTCCGGCCTCACCGCCGGCGTCGGCAAGTAGAAGCCGTGCAAGGAGGGGCCCCTTTTTAACACCGCGTGGTGAGAAGGGTCCCCTTCTCTACCGTGGGCGTTAACAGGGGGCCCCTCCTTACCCGCGGGGCTGTCGGTGGGGCGAGGCACAATCACGGTCGTGCTGGTGGCGGTGGTGGCGGGCGAGCGGGGCGGCGGCGTGCTGCAACCGCTGCACGCCGACGGCCGCCCGGCCGGCCCGGCCGAGCAGGTGCCCGACCTGGCCGCCGCGGTCGCCGCGCGGGAGGCCGCCGACCGGCCCCGGTGGGTGTGGGCCGCCGGGGCGGGCGTCTATCCGCCGCTGCTGCGCGCCGGCGTCCGGCTGGACCGCTGCCACGACGTGGAGCTGACCGAGGCGTTGCTGCTCGGGCACGCGGGCCGCTGGGGCGAGCCGCGTGCGCTGCCCGCCGCCTGGGCCCGGCTGACCGGCGCGCCGGTCCCGCCGGACCCGGCGCCGCGCCCGCCGGAGCCGCCCGGCCACGGTCAGGGCGCGCTGTTCGACCCGCCGTCCGGGCCGCCGGGTCCGGGCCGCACGGCGTTGACCCGGGTGTACGCCGACCAACTCGCCCGGATCGCCGCGACGGCACACCCCGGCCGGTTCCGGCTGCTGGTGGCGGCCGAGTCGGCTGGCGCGCTGGTGGCCGCCGAGATGGGCGCGACCGGCCTGCCCTGGCGGGTCGACGTGCACGACGCGATCCTGGCCGAGCTGCTCGGCGAGGCGTCCCCGGTCGGCGGGCCACCCCGCCGGCTGGCCGACCTCCAGGCCCGGATCGCCGCCGCGTTCGGCGTACCCCGGTTGCACGCCGACTCGCCGGCGGAGCTGTTGCGGGCGTTCGCCCGGGCGGGGGTGGAGCTGCCGAACACCCGGGCCTGGGTGCTGCGCGGGGTGGAGCACCCGGCGGTGCCGCTGGTCCTGGAATACAAGGAGCTCTACCGGATCTGGACGGCGCACGGCTGGGCCTGGCGGGACGCCTGGGTGTCCGGCGGCCGGTTCCGCCCGGAGTACGTGCCCGGCGGCGTGGTCTCCGGCCGGTGGGCGACGCGGGGCGGCGGGGCGTTGCAGATCCCGAGGGTGATCCGGCGGGCGGTGGTGGCCGATCCGGGTTGGACGTTCGTGGTGGCCGACGCGGGCCAGCTCGAACCGCGGGTGCTGGCCGCGGTCTCCGGCGACGAGCGGCTGGCCGCCGCCGGTGGCGCCGGCGACCTCTATGCGGCGTTGGCCCGGGACGCCTTCGCCGGTGACCGGGCCCGGGCGAAGGTGGCGCTGCTCGGCGCGATGTACGGGCAGACCGGGGGCGCGGCGGTGCCGGCGCTGGCGGTGCTGCGGAAGAGCTACCCGACCGCGTTCGGCTACGTGGAGGCGGCGGCGCGCACCGGCGAGGCGGGCGGACTGGTCCGGTCGTGGCTGGGTCGCACCTGCCCGCCCGGTTCGGCCGGGTTCGCCGACGGGGACGACGCGATGCCGGACGGCGAGGTGGATCAGCACGGGCCCTCGGCCCGCGCGGCCCGGTCCCGGGGGCGGTTCACCCGCAACTTCGTCATCCAGGCCACCGCCGCCGAGTGGGCCTCGACGCTGCTGGCCACGCTCCGCACCGAGCTGGCCGGCGTGGCGGCCGAGCTGGTCTTCTTTCAGCACGACGAGGTGGTGGTGCACTGCCCGGTCGACGAGGCGGCGGCGGTCACCGAGGCGGTCTCCGCCGCCGGAGCACGGGCCACCCGGCTGTTGTTCGGCGACACTCCGGTCCGGTTCCCGCTCGACCTGTCCACGGTGGACTGCTATGCCGATGCGGCATAGTCACACAATTTTCCTTTTTGCCCCGCTACCCGCTCCCGAGCGCGCTCGTTGGGCCCGGTGTGCGTACGACGGGACGGACCGGGCGCTGCTGTGCCCGGTCCGTCCCCCTGGTCGAGGGGGCACCGCTGAACCGGATCGCTGCAATGATCATCGCCGCTGGCGGCGGACGCCGCATCGGCGGACCCGAGGCGCTGCTGCACCAGGGCGAGAAGCCGCTGGTCAGCCGGATGGTCGACACGATGGCCGACGCCGGCTGCGCGCAGGTCGTGGTCGTGCTCGGCGCGGCGGCCGAGCAGGTGCGGCGCACCACCGACCTGACCGGCGCCTCGGTCGTGGTCAACCGCGCCTGGGGGACCGGCGTGGGCTCCTCCATCCGGGCCGGGCTCGCCGCGCTGACCGACGACGACATCGAGGCGGTCGTCGTGGTGCCGGTGGACATGCCCGGGCTCACCGCGGCGGCGGTCCGCCGGGTGGCCGCCCTGCCGTACCCGGACGCGCTTGTCTGCGCCACCTACGACGGCCTGCGCAACTACCCGATGCTCTTCGGCCGTCGACACTGGCCCGGCATCGCCACGCTGGCCAGCGCCGACGTCGGCGCCCGGCCGTACCTGCTGGCGCACAAGGACCAGATCGTCGACATCGCCTGCGACGCGGTGGCCGACGGCAGCCGGATCGACAGTCCCGAGCTGATGGCGCTCTACGGCCTGTCCGTGCCCGAGCAGCGCATCGGGGCCTGACCGTAAGGAAGGGCCCCTTCTTAACGCCTGCGGTAGAGGAAGGGCCCCTTCTTGACACGCGCGCAGACAGCGGTTGTCGGACGTCGGTGCCAGGATGTGACGGTGGCCTACGACGAGGACCTGGCGAACCGGGTGCGGCAGCTGGTCGGGCGCGAGCCCGGTGTCACCGAACGGCGCATGTTCGGCGGCTTGGCGATGATGCTGCGCGGCAACATGTCGGTGGTGGTGCGCGGCGCCGGCGGCCTGATGGTGCGCGTCGATCCGGCCGACACCGAGGCGGCGCTGGCCGAGCCCGGCGCCGGGGCGACCGTGATGCGCGGGCGACCGATGCGGGGCTGGGTGACCGTCGACCCCGCCGCGTGCGAGCGTGACGCCGACCTGGCCCGCTGGGTCGACCGAGGGGTCCGCTGCGCCCGGGCCCTGCCGGCGACGTAACCTGCCCGATATTCGGCTGCGGCTGGCCCCGGGTGCACCTCGATGTCGTCCCGTCTGGCGGCGACCGGGACGCGGAGATCGACCGGCTGCTCGCGCTCGGCGCGACGCGGGTCGGCGTGGGCCGGCACACGGTCGAGGACGTGGTGCTGGCCGACCCCGACGGCACCGAGTTCTGCCTGGTGACGCCACGGTGACGCAAGGCGGGCCACCGCCGTCGGTCGACCCGCGCGCCGCCCGGACCGGCGAGCCGCTCAGGCCAGGTCGAACAGCGTGGCCGCGTTGCCCCAGCAGACCGCGCGCAGCCAGTCGTCGCCCAGGTCCAACCGGGCCAACCCGTCGAGCTGCTCCGCGTACGGGTAGGGGATGTTCGGGAAGTCGCTGCCCAGCAGCACCTTGCCGGCCAGGCCCAGCTCGCGCAGCCGGGGCCGCTGCGCCGGCGGGAACGGCACGAACCGGTCGAAGAACGAGGTGAAGGCCATGGTGGTGTCGAGCCGGACCTCGGCGTACCGGTCGGCCAGGTCGAGGAACGCGACATAGTCGGGCGCGCCGAGATGGGCCACGACGGCGGCCAGCCGGGGATGCCGGGCGAGCAGCGCGGCGAACGGCTCCGGCCCGGTGTGCGCGGTGCCCACCGGGGCGTGCCCGGCGTGCACGACCACCGGCACCCGGGCGTCCGCGAGCAGGCCCCACACCGCGTCCAGGGCCGGGTCGGTGGGTCGGAAGCCGCCCACCTGCACGTGCACCTTGAACACCCGGCCGCCGGCGGCGAGGGCGTCCGCGACGTACCGGGCGGCCTCCGGCTCCGGGAAGAACGTCGCCGACGGCAGACATCCCGGGGTACGCGACGCGAAGTCCAGCGTCCACCGGTTCAGCGACTCGGCCATGCCGGGCCGGTGCGGGTACGCCAGCGCGGTGAACGCCCGCACGCCGAGTCGGCCCAGGTGCGCGACCCGGGTGTCGTCGTCCCAGCGGTAGCGGATCGGCCACTCGGTGCCGACCAGCGGGCCGGCCGCGTCGAAGTAGGACCACACCTTGGCCAGCAACCGGGGCGGCATGAAGTGGGTGTGCACGTCGGCAAGGCCGGGCAGGCCGAGTCGCCGCCAGAACGCCGGCACCGCCCCGTCCTCGGCCGGCGGCGGTAACTCGTCCGTCATACCTGGATGTCGAAGCGTTGCAGCACCGAGGGGGCGACCAGGCCCAGCGCGGCGAGCACGGCCAGCACGGTCAACGCGCCCCGCAGCACCACCGTCTCGGCCTTGCTGCCGGTGCGCAGCGCGATGCTGTTGGGCAGCCCGATCATCGTCCACATCCGCCGTTTGATCGGGACGGGCCAGAGGATCGGCACGCCGGCCCGGGTGATCATGTCGCCGAGGATGTGCACGAAGCAGCCCACGCCGACGGCGAGGCCGATCATCGGATAGCCCCGGTCACCGGGCAGGTTGGCGAAGGTGAACCAGGCCCCGGCGGCCGACACGAGCGTGACCACCACCCAGCCGGCCCGCTCGGCCCACTCGTCGAAGAGCCCGCGCAGCGCCAGACCGATCATGAAGAACAGGATGCTGACCACCGCCCACTTGCCGTAGTGGGCGCAGAGCGCGGTGGTGCCCCATCCGACCAGCACCGTGAACGGCACGGTGTGGGTCAGCGTGCGGTGTCCGTTGTTGCGGCGCGGATCCTTGCTCAGCTTCGTCGCGTAGTAGACACCGAGCGAGATCTTCTCCATCACCTCGGCGACGAAGAGGCTGAACACGCCGAACGTCCGGGCCACCGTGGCGCCGCCCTGGTTGCGGGTGACCTTGCCGGAGAGGTCGAGGTCGGGAAAGAGCGCCCCGCCCGCGCAGACCGCGGTGCCCACCGCCAGCGCCAGCGGCGTCTGGTGATAGTCGGCGAACTGGTCCAGCGCCCAGGAGCCGGTCAACCACACCGCCGCGCCGGACAGCGCGTGGGACGGTCCCATCATCTCGGCTCGCCCTCCCCAGAGATCTTGATCGACAGAAACTACGCCACTGTAGTCAGTCGGTGCGACGGCGGGGCCGCAGGAATTATGTCGGCGCAGGTGGGTGCCGCGAAGCCCACTGTCGGTGATGGGACGCGGCCGGTCACCCCGCCGTGCGGGTCGGCCGGATCGGCCGGACGCTGTCCCGGATCAGCGCGAACTGCTCGTTGGCGGCGGCCCAGTCGGCGTCCGAGGTGGTCAGGCCCAGCGTCCACCCGGCCTCCTCGCCGGGCAGCACCCGCAGCGCGTGCATGCGCTCCCCGTACGGCGCGGTCCAGCGGCACTCCCACACCGCGCCGTCACCGTCGGCGGTAAGCCGGACCTTCTCGTACCTCGGGAGCCGCCCCGCGTCCTTGAGGTCCCGCTCGGTCGAGCGCAACCGGCCCACCGGGTCCCCGCCCGGGTAGGGCTCGACGCCCAGGATGCGCCGGGTGGCCGGGTCCTGGAAGCAGGTGGTGTCGCCCGATCGGAGTTGGAGCCACCCGGCCGGCAGGGCGATGTGGAACCCGCCGGTGTCGGCGGGCCAGACCCAACCGGCGGGCACGGTCACCGCCGGGTCGGCCGGCGGCGGGCCCTTCCGGACCGGCGTGCCTGCCACGTCGGGCCGGATGCACGGGAACGGCGGTGCCGGCGCCCCACCGGGGGGTCCGGGCGGCCGCTGCCAGGGTTGGCCGACGGGTTCGCCGTGCCGGTCGCCGTCCGGCGGGTGGTCGTCGGCGACGGCGAGCGCGGTGCCGACGCCGGCCACCACGGCCAGCACGACGGCGCCCGCGGCGAAGCCCCAGCGCCGAGTCGTCCCTCGGCCGCCGTGGCCGTCGCCGGGCGGCCCGCCCGTGGCGCCGCCGTCGGTTCCCCCGCGGCCGGCGTCGCTGTGGGCAGCGCGGAGGCCGTGGCTCGGACCCTCGTGGGCGGCGCGGACGCCGGGGCCGCCGTGGGTGTTCGCGTTCGGGTCGGCCACGCCGGCCGCCCCGCCGCGTGGCGGGGCGTCACCGAGCGCGCCGCTGCCCGTCGAGCCGCGCAGGGGACCGCTGTCGACCGGGCCGGCGGCGACCGGCGGCGGGCCGGCCGGGGGAATGCCGCCCGGGACCGGGGTGTGCACCGGGCTGACGGCGTCGGCCCGGGCGGCCGGGCCCTCCGGGCCGGCGGGGTTGCCCGGATCGACGAAACTGGTCAGGACCGTGGGCCCCAACCCGCCGACCGGTCGGTCGGAAGCGTCCCGGGTCACGCCGCCGCGCTCCGGACGGTCCGGCTCCTCGGCCGGGCTGTCCTCCGCCGCGTCGGAGGGAGTCGGATCGCCCTCGGCCGGCCGCGCCCACTCGCTGCGCCGGGCGGCCCGGCTCCAGGCGCGGGCGGCGGCGGCCGGTGGCATCAGGTTCGGATAGCCGACCATCGGACGGGCGTCCGCGTCCTCGTCGTCGCGTCCGGTCGTGCCGCCCCAGCCGCCGGTGCCGTCCCGGCTCTCGGCGTCCGGACGGCCCGGCCCGTCGGCGGTCGGATGCCCCGGCGGGCCGCCCGCCCCGCCGAGGATCGGCCCGGAGCCGCCCGCCGCCGGACCGTCGGTTGCGGGGCCGCCCGCCGCCGGGTCTGGCTGCCCGACCGCACCCGCCGGTGGGACGGCGCGTCCGACCGCGCCCCCGCTCCGCTTCGCCTCACCGACTGTGGACCCGGACCGTGGCACCGGTGGGACGCCGACGGGGGAGTCGCTCCGGGGCGGGACGGTCGATCCGGACCGTGGCACCGGTGGGACGCCGATGCGGGAGCCGCTCAGGGGCGGGACGACCGGTCCCGGCCCGGTCGCACGCGGCCCGGCCGACGCCCCCGGGTCCGGTCGGCCCGGCTCGGCGGTGCCCGGCCGGTCCGGCGCGTCGGCGGGCGGCGCGGCGGCGGTGGCGAGCAGTCGGGCGATGTCGTCGTGGCCGAGCCGGTTGCGCGGGTCGCGGCGCAGCAGCCCGACCAGCACCGGCATCAGCGGACCCGCGTGCGGCGCCGGGTCCGGTGGCTGGCTGGCCAGCGCCGCCAGCGTGGCCATCGCGGTGCTGCGCGCGTAAGGTGAACGGCCCTCCACGGCGGCGTGCAGGGTGGCGCCCAGCGACCACAGGTCCGCCTCGATACTCGACACACTCTCGGCGGCACGTTCCGGTGCGACGTACTGCGGGGAGCCGAGGACCAGCCCCGGACGGGTCATGGCACCGTCGCCGCCCTCGAACACGGCCAGCCCGAAGTCGGTGAGCAGCACCCGCCCGTCCAGCGCCAGCAGCACGTTCGCGGGCTTCACGTCCCGGTGCAGCACCCCGGCCCGGTGGGCGGCGCGCAGCGCGGCGTGCACCGCGAGCCCGATCTCGGCGGCCCGCCGGGGCGACAGCGGGCCGTCGGTTTCGATGATCTCCTGTAAGGAACGGGACGGGACGTACTCCATGATCAGCCAGGGGTCGCCGTTCACCCGGACCACGTCGTAGACCCGCACGACGTTGGGATGGTTGAGCCGGGCGGCCGTGCGCGCCTCGCGCAGGGTGCGGGCGCGCAGCTCGTCGCGATCGCTCTCGGCGAGCCAGTTCGGCGGCAGCACCTGCTTCACCGCGACCTCGCGTTGAAGCTCCTCGTCCCGGGCTCGCCAGACCTGGCCCATCCCGCCGCGTCCGACCAGGTCGATCAGACGGTATCGTCCGGCGATCACCACTTCCCGCACCGCACTCCTCACCGCTGGTCTGGTCCACAATAGCCAACGGATCGGGTGGCACCTATCCCATCAGGGCGGCGGGCCTCAGCTCGCCGCGCCGGCCAGCAGGTTTCCGTCCGGGATGGCGATGGCCGGACGGCTGCCGGCCAGCAGCGCGGCGGCCCGCCGGGCCTGGAACGAGTGGTGCTCCCGGCGGGCGGCGGCATAGCTCACGGCGGTCCGGGCCGCGATGGCCGACCAGGCGTAACGCCGGGTCACCATGGCGCGTGCCCTGCGCGCCACCCGGCGGGCGAAGACCTCGTCGCCGAGCAGCCGGTCGACGGCGCCGGCCAGCGCGCCCGGGTCGCCGTGCGGGAACGTCACCCCGGTCACCCCCGGCTCGACGATCTCGGCCAACCCGCCGGTGCGCGCCACCGCGAGCGGCGCGCCGGCAGCCGCCGCCTCCAGGGCGATCATGCCGAACGGCTCGTAGAGGCTGGGGACCACGGTGGCGTCGGTGGCGGCGAGCACCGCGGGAAGCTGGGTGGCGTCCATGAAGCCGGCGAACCGGACCGTGTCGTCCAGGCGAAGCCGGTGCGTCTGGGCGACCAGCTCGTCCCGGTACGGGCCGTCCCCGGCGATCACCACCCGCAACCCCGGGTGGCGGTCGGCCAGGTGCGGCACGGCGTCCACCAGGTGCTGCACGCCCTTCTCGTAGACCAGCCGGCCGGCGTACCCGATCAGCGGTCCGCGGCCGGCGAAACGGGCACGGGCGGACGCGACCGCGTGCGGGCGGGCCCGCCAGGCCCGGTCGTCGACGCCGTTTGCCACCACGTCGACGCGCCCGGCCGGCACGTCGAACAACCGGGACACCTGCTCGCGCATGTAACCGGAGCAGGCGATCACCCGGGCCGAGGCGTTGCTCAGCCAGTGCTCGACGCCGTGGATGGTGCGGTTCATCTCGCCCGGCAGCCAGCCCTGGTGCCGGCCCGCCTCGGTGGCGTGGATGGTGGTGACCAGTGGCACGTCCAGGTGTTCGGCCAGGGTGACGGCGGTGTGCGCGACCAGCCAGTCGTGGGCGTGGATCACGTCGTACGCGCCGGCGGCGGCGGCACGCAGGGCGGTGCGGGTGAGCGTGTGGTTGAACGCCATGGTCCAGGCCAGCAGCGAGCCGGTGGCGAGCGGGAACCGGACCGGATCCTCGGCGGCGCGCAGCACGCGGACGCCCTCGGCGTACTCCTCCATGGGGGTGCCCTCGGCGTGCCGGGTGACCACGGTGACCTCGTGCCCGGCAGCGGCCAGGGCGACCGAGAGCGCGTGCACGTGGCGACCGAGGCCACCGACGAGCACGGGCGGGTATTCCCAGGAGAGCAGCAGCACCCGCAGGCGCCGGGCGGGCTGGATGTCGATCACTTCGGCGTCAGCTGACACGCGGCCCCCTCTGAGTTGTGGTCGCCCCCCGGTGACGGCACCACGGCGGGTGTCCGGTGGGGTCGCGACCCATCCTGCCCAGCCGTCGATAACCGGCGGCGACGCGCCGGTTGCCGGTCTGTAACGCGTTACCGGCGCGAGCGCCGCGCCCGCAGCAACTCCGCCACCGACCACGCCTGGAACGGGCAGCCGGTGGCCGCGTGCGGCGCGGCGCCCTCGGCGGTCTCGCTCACCGAGCCCAGGCCGTCCTCGACCAGGTGCCCCGCCAACCCGACCAGCAGGTCCGCGGTGGGCAGGCCCGCCTTCCGGTACGCGTCGAGCAGCGGCCCGGTCAGCCACGGCCAGACGGTGCCCTGGTGGTAGGCGGCGTCCCGCTCGGCCGGGCCGCCCCGGTGCCGGCCGGTGTAGCCGGGGGAGCCGGGGGCGAGGCTGCGCGGGCCGAGCGGGGTGAACAACGCCTCGGTGAGCCGGCGCAGCGTGGCCTCGTCCGGTTCCAGCGGCGCATAGGGCAGGGACCAGGCGAGCAGTTGGTTGGGGCGCAGCAGGTCGTCGTCGTGGTGCGGGGCGCCGCCGAGCGGGTACGCGGGCGCCGGGGCGTCCACCACGTCGTGCAGCCAGCCGGCCGGCGCGGGGAAGCGGTCGCGGAACGCGCCGGTGGCCCGGCCGTGCAGGTCCCACAGGTCGGTGGCGTCGCGCCCGGCCAGCTCGGTCAACTCGGCGAGCCCGGCCAACCCGTTGATCCACAGCGCGTTGACCTCGACCGGCTTGCCGGTACGCGGGGTCACCGGCATCCCGTACACCCGGGCGTCCATCCAGGTCAGCGCCACGTCCGGGGGGCCGCCCTGGGTGAGCAGCCCGTCGGCGGGGTCGACGCCGATGCCGTAGCGGGTGCCCCGCACGTGCGCCTCGACGACGCCGTGCAGCGCGGGCAGCAGCTCGTCGCCGAGGTCGGTGTCGCCGGTGACCGTGACGTGCCGGCTCACCGCGTGCAGGAACCACAGCGTGGCGTCGACGGTGTTGTGCTCGACCCGGCCGGTGTCGGCGGTGTTCGCCAACATGCCCTCGCTCAGCGTGCCCGCGTACGCGCGCAGCAGTTCCCGGCCCTCGTCGGCCCGGTTGGTGCAGAGGAACAACCCCTCGTAGGAGATCATGGTGTCCCGCGACCAGGCGCCGAACCAGGGGTAGCCGGCCACCACGTCCGGGCCGGTCGCGGTGCGAACCACGAACGCGTCGGCGGCGAGCGCCAGCGTGGCGGAGACGGCGTCGTCGGGCTCGGCGGCGGCCACCACCGCCCGGTTGCGCCGCCGGGCCGCCTCGATGACGGCGGTCGCCGGTGGCGGTTCCTCGGCCAGGTCGTCCGCCCAGGCGAGCACCGCCACCGTCGCCCCCGGCTCCTCCAACGCGCCGGAGAACCGGCCCGCGTACCAGAGGTCCTCGTCCGGGTTCAGGCCGCGGGCGGCCTCGGCCCGGTGGCGGACGCCGAGCCACCACTGGCCCTCCGGGGTCCAGGCCGGCCCGGCGAGCCGGAACGCGCCGTCGACCGTCGCGCCGCCGGCCACCGGCTCCAGCCGGGGCGCGGGACCGTCGGCCCGCCGCTCGCCGTGGGCGTCCCGCCAGGTGCAGGCCGCGGACAGGTCCAGCCGGACCGGCCCGCCGGAGACCAGCCGGTGGACCACCGCGACGCAGGAACGGCCGTACGCCATGGCGACCTCCCGCTCGATCACCACGTCGCCGATCCGCCACCGCCAGCGCGGCACCCCGTCGGTCAGGTCGAAGCGTTCCAGCAGTTCGAAGCCGCGCGGGTCGACCACCCCGGAGGACCACTCGTGCGCGCCGAGGCGGACCCGCCGCCCCGATGGCAGGGTCACCGCCGGGTCGAGGCTCCCGAGTCCCACCTTGCGGGACGCGGGCGTCTCGCCGGGCACCACCAGCAACCCGTGGTAGCGGCGGGTGCGCAGCCCGGCCACGGTGCCCATGGCGTAGCCGCCACGCCCGTCCGTGACCAGCCATTCCCGCCCGGCGGCGGCGGACAACTCCCCGCAGACCTGCGGGCCGAACCGGATGTCGATCAACTTTCCTCCACCGGCAGCGAGGTGTGACATGCCACGACGACAATGGCCGCTGTGGAGAAGTACCCCGGCGGCGTCGAAGATGTTCCGGTGATCACCGACCACCCGACCTCCGCGACCCCCGACCCCGAGCGGCACCGGCTCGCCCAGGCCGATGCCGGGGAGCAGGAGTGGCGCGCATGGGGCCCCTATCTGTCCGAGCGGGCGTGGGGGACGGTTCGGGAGGACTACAGCGAGCACGGCACGGCCTGGGACTACTTCCCCCACGATCATGCGCGGTCCCGAGCCTACCGGTGGAACGACGACGGCATGGCGGGCGTCTGCGACGACCGGCAGACGTTCTGCTTCGCGCTGGCGCTGTGGAACGGGCGGGACCCGATCCTCAAGGAGCGGATGTTCGGCCTCGGCGGCGACGGCGGCAACCACGGCGAGGACGTCAAGGACTACTGGTGGTATCTCGACAGCACGCCGACGCACTCGTGGATGCGGTGGCGCTACCACTACCCGCAGGCCGCGTTCCCGTACGACGAGCTGGTCGCGGTGAACGCGCTGCGCGGCCGGGACGACACCGAGTACGAGCTGGTGGACACCGGCATCTTCGACGACGACCGATACTGGGCGGTCACCGTCGACTACGCCAAGGCGTCGCCGACCGACATGTGCGTGCTGGTCACGGTCGCGAACCGGGGCGACGAGGACGCCACCCTGCACGTGCTGCCCACGCTCTGGTTCCGCAACACCTGGGCCTGGGGGCTGCCCGGCGCCGACCGGGTCCCGAAGCTGCACGGCGCGGGTTCCCGGCTGGTCGGCGAGCACTGGGTGCTGGGCCAGCTCCTGCTGGAGGGCGACGGCGAGCCGACGCCGCTGCTGTGCGACAACGAGACGAACGCGGAGCGGCTGTGGGGGCTGCCCGGCCGCTCGGCGTACCCGAAGGACGGGATCAACGACCACGTGGTCGCCGGCGCCGCCACGGTCAACCCGGAGCGCACCGGCACCAAGGGCGCGTTGCACTACGTGCTCGACGTGCCGGCCGGCGGGCAGCGGCAGATCCGGCTGCGGCTGACCCGCACCGCGCCGCCGCCGGCGGCCGGCGCGCCCGCCCCGGCCGATCTCGGCGACGGGTTCGACACCGTGCTCTGGGCCCGCCGCGCCGAGGCGAACCGGTTCTTCGACAGCGTGATCCCGGCCGCGGCCACCCCCGACGAGGCGCTTGTCGCCCGGCAGGCCATCGCCGGGCTGATGTGGGGCAAGCAGTTTTACCACTTCGACGTCAAACGCTGGCTGGAGGGCGATCCGGGGTCGGCGCCGCCGCCGGCCGGCCGGCGGCACGGGCGCAACAGCGCCTGGTGGCACATGAACAGCTTCGACGTCTTCTCCATGCCGGACCCGTGGGAATATCCCTGGTACGCGGCCTGGGACCTGGCCTTCCACTGCGTGACCATCGCCCGGGTCGACCCCGGGTTCGCCAAGGAGCAACTGCTGCTCCTGCTGCGCGAGTGGTACCTGCACCCGAACGGGCAGATCCCGGCGTACGAGTGGGCGTTCGGCGACGTGAACCCGCCGGTGCACGCCTGGGCCGCGCTGAAGGTGTTCGAGATCGACGGCTGTGCCGACCACGAGTTCCTCGCCCGGGTGATGCACAAGCTGCTGCTCAACTTCACCTGGTGGGTCAACCGCAAGGACACCGGCGGCAACAACGTCTTCGAGGGCGGCTTCCTCGGGCTGGACAACGTCGGCCCGTTCGACCGCTCGGCGGCGCTGCCGGTGGCCGGGACGCTGGAGCAGTCCGACGGCACCGGTTGGATGGCCATGTACGCGCTCAACCTGCTCGACATGGCGATCGTGCTGGCCGAGCACGACCACGCGTACACCGACACCGCGACGAAGTTCTTCGAGCACTTCGCGTACATCGCCGCGGCGGCGTACGAGCAGGGGCTGTGGGACGCCGAGGACGCGTTCTTCTACGACGTGCTGCGGCTCGCCGACGGCACGAAGGTGCCGCTGAAGGTGCGTTCGGTGGTGGGCCTGCTGCCGCTGGCCGCGGTCACCCGGCTCACCACCCGGACCATGCGCCGGCTGCCCGAGCTGGGCGCCCGGCTGCGGTGGTTCCTCACCAACCGCCCGGAGTACGCCGACGTGATCGGCGGTCGCCGGCTCGGATCCGACGGCACCCAGCAGCGGCTGCTGTCCATGGTCGGCCCGGAGCAGATGGTGCGGCTGCTGGCCCGGATGCTCGACACCGACGAGTTCCTCTCCGAGTACGGCCTGCGCACGCTCTCCCGTGCCCACCTGGACAAGCCGTTCACGGTCACGCTCGGCGGCCAGGAGTTCAGCGTCGGCTACGAGCCGGCCGAGTCGACGAGTGGGCTGTTCGGCGGCAACTCCAACTGGCGCGGCCCGATCTGGATGCCGACGAACTTCCTGCTGATCAGCGCGTTGCGGGACCACGCCGCGTTCTTCGGCGACGGGTTGCAGGTGGAATATCCGACCCGCTCCGGGGTGAAGCGCACCCTGGACGAGATCGCCGACGACCTGTCCGCCCGGCTGATCTCGCTGTTCACCCGGGACGGGTGGGGGCGGCGGCCGATCTACGGCGCCGCGCAGTTGTTCCAGACCCACCCGGACTGGCGGGACCTGATCTGCTTTCCGGAGTATTTCCACGGCGACAACGGCGCCGGGCTGGGCGCCTGGCACCAGACCGGCTGGACCGCCCTGGTGGCCGACCTGATCCTCACCCTGCGCCGCTGACCGCCGGCCGGGCCCCGCCGCGAAAACACCGAGCGGGCCCTGCGGCCCGCGGTAGTACGGTGTGCGGGCCGACAGGGAGGAGCCGCGATGACAACGCGCCGGGAGGGCGCCGTGCTGGTCTTCGACGCCGACGACACGCTCTGGGAGAACAACGTCCTCTTCGAGCGGGTGATCGAGGACTTCCTCAGCTGGCTCGACCATCCGACCCTGGACCGGGCCCAGCTACGCGCCGTGCTCGACGACGTGGAGCGGGCCAACGCGCTGGCGCACGGCTACGGCAGCAAGATCTTCCTGCGCAGCCTCGCCGACTGCCTGGAGAAGTTGCGTGAGCGACCCGCCACCGACGCCGAACGCGCCGAGATCGAGCAGCTCGCGGCTGCCCTGGTCGGGCACCAGGTCGAGCTGATGCCCGGCGTGGCGGAGACGCTGGACGACCTCGCCACCCGCCACGAGTTGCTGCTGCTGACCAAGGGCGAACGGGAGGAGCAGCAGCGCAAACTGGACGCGTGCGGGCTGCTGCACCACTTCCGCGCGGCGCACATCGTGCCGGAGAAGGACGCGGACACCTATCGCCGGCTGGCGCGCGAGCACGCCTTCGACCCGGCCGGCGCGTGGATGATCGGCAACTCGCCGCGATCGGACATCCTGCCGGCGCGGGCCGCGGGCATGAACGCGGTGTTCATCCCGAACGAGAACACCTGGGTGCTGGAGCACGAGGAGCTGGACCCGGCCGACCCGGGGGTGATCCGGCTCGCCGCGTTTCCGGACCTGGTCCGCCACTTCTAGCCGGCCGGTAACGTCCGGGACGTGCCGCTGACGTTCCCTTCGCACCTGGCGCCGGTGCTGCCGCTGAAGCGGTGGCGGCCGGACTGGTTCGACGGGGTGGCGCTGGCCACCGGCGCGGTCGCCCCGGACGTCTGCTACCTGGTCAGCGGCACCCGCTTCGACCTCGGGATGCGCACGCACACGCTCGGCGGGCTGCTCTGGTGGTGCCTGCCGGTCGCCCTCGCGTACGCCTGGCTCGTCCGCCGGGTGGTCGCCGGCATCGCCGTGCACCTGCCCGCGCCGCGGCTGTTCGGCTGGCCGCAGTACGCCGCGCTGGCCGGCGTGCGGCATCCCTGGCAGGTCACCGTCTGCTCGGCGCTGATCGGGGCGTTCAGCCACGTCGCCTGGGACCGGGTCAGCCACTCGGAGCGCCTGCCGCGGCTGCTCGGCGTCGCCGACTTCCACGCCCGGACCGGGCTGCCCTGGTGGCAGTTCGCCGATGTGGTCGGCAGCCTCGGCGGCGGGCTGCTGGTGGTGGCCGTGGCGGTGTACGCGGCCCGCCGGGGCGAGGTCTTCTCCGGTGCGCTGCCACCCGCCCCGGTGGCGAACCCGCAGGCGTTCTGGCGGGTGACCCTGGCGGTCACCGCCCTGGGGGCGCTGCTGCTGCCCGGGTTGCCGGCGGCGACCGTCGCCGCGCCGGCGGGCGTGCGCGTGCTGCACCTCGGTGCGCTGGCGTTGATGGCCGGCGCCGCGGCGGCCCGGTCCGCGCCGTCGCCGCGGGGTGGACGCAACCGGCGTCTCGAAGACGAACAGCGCCCGATCGGATGACCCTGTTACGTCGACATGCCGCTTTTCAGCATTGACATCAATCACAGCCCTCCGGTCCGTCCCGGCGCTTGTCCGGCCTGGTCCGGCCCGCCTAACCTGAGCCGGCGTCCACGCCTCGTCGGGGTGAGTCGGGGGCGCACCGGAGTCCGGTGGTAGGAGCACCGTGGAGCTGAGTGCGGGCGAACCGGTTCGCCGTGTGGGCCCGGCGTGGGCGTCGTGCCACGCCCGTCGTGCCCCGTGACGCGGACCGACACCATGCCGGACGGCCGGGGTCAGGGCCGGGGAGTTGCGGACCCGGTCCTGACCCGTCCGGCCGACGCGCGGCCGGGACGCCCCTGGCGCGCCGGCCGGTGACGGAGCGACACTGGGTCATGACACTTCGGCGCGTACCGCTGCTCGCCAGCCTGGTCGTGCTGCTCGCCGCGGCCTGCACGACGACCGGCCCCGACGGTGCGGACCCGGCGCCCTCGCCGACCACCGCGCCGGCCACGACGACCGTCCCGCCGGCTCCCGACGCCACCCCGCCCTCCGACGTGGCGGTGACCGCCGGATCGTGGCGGCGGACCTGGGGTTGGGCGGTGCCCGGCACGCCTGCCACGATCATCCACCCGGTCCGGGCGCCGGTCACCCGGGCCCCCGGCGAACCGCTGCCGGTCCTGGTCGCCGTGCAGGTCGGCGACCATCCGGCGGAGGGCTTCAGCCGGATCACCTTCGCGTTCCGCGGGCCGACCCCGTCCTACCAGGTCGGCTACGTGCCGCAGGTGGTCACCGAGGGGCGTGGCGCGCCCGTCGAGCTGCCCGGCACGGCCTACCTGTCGGTGCGGTTCGACCCCGCGCAGGCGCACGACGCGCGCGGCGGCGGCACCGCCGACGTGCCGCCCGCGGCGATCGGCTACCCGACGCTGCTGGGCTGGGCCGCGGCCGGCGACTTCGAGGGGCACCTGAGCTTCGGGCTCGGCCTCCAACCGCCGGACGGCGGGCAGGTGCCGGTGCGCCTCGGCGAGTCCATCCGCCCGGACGGCACCCACGTCGTCACCGTCGACGTCCGGCGGGGCTGACCGCGCGACACGGACGGCTCAGCCGACCTCGCCTCGGACGATCGCCACCGCGACCCGGCAGAACTCGTCCATGTCGGGCTGGAAGCCGGCGGCGATGTCCGGGTGCAGGCCGGAGCGGGTCTCGTCGAGCAGCCGACGGCACACGTCCTCGACGGGCTCGCCCGCGTAGCCGGCCCGGACCCGGTCGGCCGCCGCCTGCAGGGCCGACGTCAGCTGATCCTCCAGCGGGCCGCGCAGCTTCCGCTGCACCGGATCGAGCCCGCCCGGATCGAGCGTGACATGTGGCTCCGACATCGGCGCTCCCTTCGTCGGCGTCCGCGGTACCCCACCGCGGGCGTCGGTCAAACCATCGTCGGCACGGCCGCCACCCGGACCAGGTACGAGAATTCCTCCGCCGGCTCCTCGGCGTACGACAGCCGGCGGATCTGCCGGTCGTCGGTCCAGAGCGCGACGTCGACCAGCACCCCGAGGTGGGCGAGGCCGATGGTGGAGACCCGCTTCTTGTCCTGGAGCACGGCGCACACGCCGCCCAGCAGAGTGCTGGCGTCGGCGGTGCGGTGCCCGGGCGGGCACCGCAGGGTCAGGTCCACCTCCACCGGCCCGGCGAGCGGGGTCCACCCGGTGCGCTGGGCCGCCGTGCAGGCGGCCTCGAGCAGGGCGCGGACCCTCGTCGCCTGGCGGTGGCCGGCGGAGAAGATGGACAGGGCCTCGGCCTTGACCGGGGGCAGGCCGCTCACCTCGAACGTCAGGGCGAGAGCGCGGGTGTCCTGCACGACGGCACCTCCTCGGGGGAATCCTGCCCAACCGGTACGCACGCGGGCGGCGGTTCCGCGGAGAACCAACCGATCGAGCGGGCTGTGGGGGGACAGCCGGGGCGGGTCGACGGCGGCGGCGACGCGCGGGCCACGGAGCTAGGGAAACGCTAGTCGAGCCGGCTGACTGTGGGTAGCCTCCCCGTTCACCTGGTGGGACGGAGGTCAAGCCGCCTCGCCGGCGTGCCGGGCCAGGTACTCGTCGATCGCTCTGCGGATCAGACCGGACCGCCCGCCCTTGTCGTTGCCGGCGAGTTCGTCGAGCTGCCGGACGATCGTCGAGGGAAGCCTGACCCCGGTCACCACCATCGGGACGCTCTCCGGCGCTGGCGTCGGCCCGAGGTCGGGTCCCCGGGTCGCGTCCCGCAGCAACTCGGAGATGTCGCCGCCCCGGTCGAAGTAGGCCACCAACTCGTCGCGGCTCATCGCCCGCGGATCACGGCCAGCGCTCATCGCGTTTCCTCCATCCACTGCTTGACCTCATCGGGGGTGGCCACCCGTACGGCCAGGATTCCGTAGCTGTTGACCTTTCCGAACCGCTCGCAGAGCACCATGATCACCCGGGCGGTGTCGGCCAAGCCGGCGACGGCCAGCAGCAGGCTCCCGATGTGGTTTTCGATCCGCTGCGGTGAGTAGAGCGCCTCGATCGCCTCCCGCTCCGAGACGTCGTGGCGGGCGGCGCTCGCCTTGCCGGCGTCGGTCCAGGCGTACTCACGCTCCATCACGGATGCAGCGTACAACGCGTAAAACGCCGACGGTCAGCGGCGGGCGCGTTTGAGTTCGTGGAACGTCTCCAGGCGCATCAGCGGCAGCATCGAGTCCCAGATCGTCAGCGCGTCGTCGGTGCCGGGGACCTCGGTGATGATCGGGCCGTGGATGCCGCGGCCGGCGTCCGGCACCATCAGCACCGGCGAGCCGATGTCCGGGCCGGCCGAGCCGTACGCCAGCGCGTGCGACTCGTGCACCGCCGCGTCCCAGCGCTCGTCGTCCAGCGCCGCCGCCGCGTCCGTCACCCCGGCCGCGTCCACCGCCGCCGCGACGACCTTCTCGCCGAGCGGATCGCCGGCGTCGTGGCTGCGCGTGCCCAACTCGGTGTAGAAGCGGCCCGCGTCGTCGTGCCGGCCCTGCGCGCGCAGCGCCTCGACCAGCCGCAGCGCCCGACCGGAGGCGGCCGTCGCCTCGGCGAACTCGGGCGGGACCTGCCCGTCGTTGAGGATGGCCAGGCTGAACGCCCGCCACTGCACGCGCAGCCCACGGGCCTCGGCGACGGCGACCAGCCAGCGGGAGGTGCGCCAGGTCCAGGGGCAGACGGGATCGAAGAAGAAGGTGGCGTCCATCAGCACACCCTAGGCACGGTCGCGCCGGCCCGCAGCGCGGCGGCGACCGTCACGTGACCGTGATGTTTCGCGTCGTCGCAGGTCGGGCACGTTCAGCCACACGAAACGCCCGGGGCGTCGGGCGGACGGGCCGGTGCCTCGACCGTCTCGCCGTGCGCCGGGGCACGGGTGGACCTCCCCGGCTCTTCGCCGAAGAGAGGGGGAGGGTGATGGCGACAGACCCCGACAGGGCCGCGCGGCGGCCGGTGAGACGCGCGGCGACGGCGGCCGTCGCGCTGGCGTTGGTGGCCCCGCTGGCCGCCTGCGGGTCCGGCGGCGACGGCGGCACGCCGACGATCAACCTGTACTACCCGCCGGAGCAGAACCTGCAGAAGGTGGTCGACGACTGCAACGCGCAGGCCCAGGGGCGCTACCGGATTTCCTACCGGGTGTTGCCACGTCAGGCCGACGAGCAGCGGGTGCAGATGGTGCGGCGGCTCGCCGCGCAGGACTCCGGCATGGACGTGCTCGGCCTGGACGTGACCTGGACCCAGGAGTTCGCCAGCGCCGAGTGGATCCGGGAGTGGACCGGGCAGGACAAGTCCGAGGCGGAGCAGGGCACGCTCGAAGGGCCGCTGGACACCGCCCGCTACGAGGGCAAGCTCTATGCCGCGCCGAAGAACACGAACGTGCAACTGCTCTGGTACCGCGCCGACCTGGTGTCGCAGCCGCCGAAGACGTGGGACGAGATGATCTCCGCGGCCCAGCAGCTCAAGCAGCAGGGCAAGCCGTACCAGGTGCTCACCATGGGCGCCCAGTACGAGGGCCTGGTGGTCCTCTTCAACACGCTTGCCGAGAGCGCCGGCGGGAAGATCCTCAGCGACGACGGCAAGAAGGCGGTGATGGACGCCGGCACCGTGCGCGCGCTGGAGCAGCTCAAGACGTTCGCCACCGCCGGCGTGACCTCGCCGTCGTTCAGCAACGCGACCGAGGACCCGGTGCGGCTGGAGTTCCAGTCCGGCGGCGGCGCGTTCCAGGTGAACTGGCCGTTCGTCTATCCGGCCATGCAGGAGGCCAACCCCGAGCTGGCCAAGGACGTGAAGTGGGCGCGGGTGCCCGGCATCGAGCCGAACACCCCGAGCAAGGTCACCATCGGCGGGATCAACCTGGCGGTCAGCACCTACTCGAAGCACCCGACCGAGTCGTTCGAGGCCGCCCGGTGCATCCGCGACGCCGAGCACCAGAAGTTCTCCGCGGTCAACGACGGCGTGCCGCCGACCATCGAGTCGGTCTACGACGACCCGGAGATGACCGACGCGTACCCGATGAAGGAAACCATCCTGGCGGAGCTGAAGGAGCCGGCGGTGCGCCCGTTGACCCCGGCCTACCAGAGCATCTCCACGGTGATGTCGGCGATCCTGTCGCCGCCGTCCGGGATCGATCCCGAGCAGACCGCGGACGAGTTGCGCGGGGCGATCGCCGACGCGCTGGAGTCGAAGGGTGTCCTGCCATGAGCGTGAGGAGCGAGCCGGTTCTGCGAGCCCCGCAGTCGCGAAGGAAGGTGACGCCATGAGCGTGAACGCGACTCCGGCCGGCGCGGAGGCCGCCGCCGAGGCGGAGGAGTCGACCGGCAGGCACGCCGCGGTGCCCACCCAGCGGGCCCGGCGCGGCGCCACCGCCCCGCTGAGCGACAACAAGCGCGCCGAGCGCCGGCTCGGCTGGCTGCTCTGCGCGCCGGCCGCACTGGTCATGGTGCTGGTCACCGCGTACCCGATCCTGTACTCGGTCTGGCTCTCGCTGCAACGGTTCGACCTGCGGTTCCCGGACGAGCGGCAGTTCGTCGGGCTGGACAACTACGTCACCGTGCTGAGCAACCAGTTCTGGTGGACCGCGTTCGGGGTGACCATGCTGATCACGGTGGTCACCGTCGCGGTCGAGCTGGCACTCGGCATGGGCCTCGCGCTGATCATGCACCGCACGCTGGTCGGCCGGGGCATCGTCCGCACCGCGGCGCTGATCCCGTACGGCATCGTCACCGTGGTCGCGGCGTTCTCCTGGCGGTACGCCTGGACACCCGGCACCGGCTACCTGGCGAACCTGTTCGACGGCAGCGCGCCGCTCACCGAACGGGCCAGCTCACTGGCGATCATCATGCTGGCGGAGATCTGGAAGACCACCCCGTTCATGGCGCTGCTGCTGATGGCCGGGCTGGCGCTGGTGCCGGAGGACCTGCTGAAGGCGGCCTCCACCGACGGCGCGACGGCGTGGCAGCGGTTCACCAAGGTGATGCTGCCGGTGATGAAGCCGGCGATCCTGGTCGCGCTGCTGTTCCGCACGCTCGACGCGTTCCGGGTCTTCGACAACATCTTCGTGCTCACCAACGGCGGCAACGAGACGTCGTCGGTGTCGATGCTGGCCTACAACAACCTGATCCGGGGGCTGAACCTCGGCATCGGCTCCACGATGTCCGTGCTGATCTTCATCACCGTGGCGATCATCGCCTTCGTCTTCGTGAAACTGTTCGGCACCGCTGCCCCCGGCAGCGACGATGGGGAGAGGCGCTGACATGGCCGTGGAAACCACCACGCGGGCGAAGCTGCGCTGGGGCGTGCTGGACGTCGTGGTCGTCGTCTTCGCGCTCGTGCCGGTGCTCTGGATCGCCTCGCTGTCGTTCAAGACCACGGGCACGCTCACCGACGGCAACTTCTGGCCGCGGGAGTGGACGCTCGACAACTATCGGACGATCTTCGATACGGACCAGTTCGTCCGGGCCCTGGTCAACTCGATCGGCATCGCGCTGATCGCCACCGCGATCGCGGTGGTGCTCGGCACGATGGCCGCGTACGCGATCTCCCGGCTGGACTTCCCCGGCAAGAAGCTGCTGGTCGGGGTCTCCCTGCTGATCGCGATGTTCCCGCAGGTGTCGCTGGTGTCGCCGCTGTTCGAGATCGAGCGGCAACTCGGCCTCTTCGACACCTGGCCCGGCCTGATCCTGCCGTACATCACGTTCGCGCTGCCGTTGGCGATCTACACGCTGTCGGCGTTCTTCAAGCAGATCCCGTGGGACCTGGAGAAGGCGGCGAAGATGGACGGCGCCACCCAGGGCCAGGCGTTCCGGCGGGTGATCGCCCCGCTGGCCGCGCCGGGCGTGTTCACCACGGCCATCCTGGTCTTCATCTTCTGCTGGAACGACTTCCTGTTCGCGATCACGCTCACCTCGACCGAGCGGTCCCGCACGGTCCCGGTGGCGCTGCAGTTCTTCACCGGCGAGTCGCAGTTCGAGGACCCGACCGGGGCGATCTGCGCCGCCGCGGTGGTGATCACCGTACCGATCATCCTGTTCGTGCTCTTCTTCCAGCGCCGCATCGTCTCCGGCCTGACCTCCGGCGCAGTCAAGGGATAGGTGGTAACAGTGGCTGACATCGTGCTGGACAAGGTGAGCAAGCGGTTCCCGGACGGGACCACCGCGGTGCAGGACGTCGACCTGGAGATCGCCGACGGCGAGTTCGTCATCCTGGTCGGCCCGTCGGGCTGCGGGAAGTCCACCACCCTCAACATGATCGCCGGGCTGGAGGACATCAGCTCCGGTGAGCTGCGCATCGCGGGGGAGCGGGTGAACGACAAGGCGCCCCGGGACCGGGACATCGCCATGGTCTTCCAGTCCTACGCGCTCTACCCGAACATGACCGTGCGCGAGAACATGGCGTTCCCGCTGCGGTTGGCGAAGATGGACAAGGAGACCATCGACCAGAAGGTCGACGAGGCCGCCAAGGTGCTCGAGCTGACCGCGCTGCTGGACCGCAAGCCGGCCAACCTCTCCGGCGGACAGCGGCAGCGGGTGGCGATGGGGCGGGCGATCGTCCGCCAGCCCAAGGCGTTCCTGATGGACGAGCCGCTGTCCAACCTGGACGCGAAGCTGCGGGTGCAGATGCGCACTGTGGTGTCCCGGCTGCAGAAGCAGCTCGGCACCACCACCGTCTACGTCACCCACGACCAGACCGAGGCCATGACGCTCGGCGACCGGGTGGTCATCATGCGCGGCGGCGCGGTGCAGCAGGTCGGCCCGCCGCAGGAGCTGTACGACCACCCGCGCAACCTCTTCGTCGCCGGGTTCATCGGCTCGCCGTCGATGAACTTCCTGCACGCCGCGGTGGCGGACGGGCGGCTGCGGACCGCGCTGGGCGACGTGCCGATCGGCGAGCGGATCCGCCGCGACCTGGAGGCCGGCGACGCGCCCCGGGAGCTGATCCTCGGCGTCCGGCCGGAGCACTTCGAGGACGCCGCGCTGATCGACGACGAGACCCGCCGCCGGGGCGTGGAGTTCGAGGCGCCGGTCGACATCGTCGAGTCGATGGGCTCGGACAAATACGTCTACTTCACCGTCGAGGGAGAGCGGGCCACCGCCGCGGAGCTGGAGGAGTTGGCCGCCGACGCGGGCGCCGCCCACTTCGCCGGCGCCGGCTCCAACCTGGTCACCCGCCTGTCGGCGGAGTCGCCGGCGCGCGAGGGTGAGACCCGCCGGGTGTGGTTCAACCTGGAGAAGATCCATCTGTTCGACCCGGGCAGCGGGCGCAACCTGACCCTGCACGAGGGGCGGTCGGCCGGCGCGCTCGCCGACTGAGCGCGCTCACCCGCGAGGGCCGGTGGCGTTCCCGTCACCGGCCCTCGCGCCGTGCCTCCCGCGCGGCGGGGGGTCACCAGGAGTGCCGCAGCTCCCGCCCGAGGAAGCGGGCGTAACCGGCCAGGGCCGCGTCGACCCGGGCGCGCAGCGCGGCGTCGAACGGCACGAGCTGCCGCACCGTCACGGTCACCGCGTTCGCCCCGAGCGTCCGCTTCCAGGTGCCGACCACCCGACCGCCCCGGACCACGGTGGCCTGGAAGATCCCGTTGTTGCCGGGCACCACGGCCGCGGCGTGCGCCGGGTCGAGCATCAGCGCGCGGTCCTTGAAGCCGAGCAGGTATTCGTCGAAGCCGGGCAGCGTGTGCAGGTCGTCGACCGGGGCGCGGGGCGCGTCCAGCAGCGCGGCGTCCACCACGGCCGGCTCGCCGTCCACCTCGACCGGGGCGAGCAGGTCGCCGGCGAGCGTGAGCGCCCGGGTCGCGTCGGTGACGGTCAGGCCGCTCCAGCGGGCCAGCTCGTGCCGGGTCACCGGGCCGTGGCCGCGTACGTAGCGGTGGGCCAGCAACGCCAGCGCCTCGTCGCGCTCCGGGCGGCGCGGGGCCGGCGCCCACTCGTCGAGCAACACGAACGACTGCTCGTTGCCCAGGTGCGGGGCGATGCAGGTGATGCCGCGCTGGCTGGCATACCAGAGCAGGTGGTAGCCGCGCTGCCCGTCGGTGTCCAGCCCGGCGGTGCGCAGTGCGGCCAGGCACTCGGCGCGGGTGAGTCGGCCGCCGCCGCTCAGTGCCGCGCCGAGCACGTCCCCGGCGAGGTCGCCGTCGGCGAGGGTGAGCCCGAGCTGTCGCCACCGGGCCGTCAACCCGCCGAGCGTGCGCACGCCGGTCACGGCCAGCATCCAGTGCGCGTCCCGCGCGGGCACGAGGTGCACCGTGCCCCGCATCGGCCAGGTGCGCAACGCCTCCCGCCGTTCCAGCGCCGCGCCGACGTCGTCGCGGGTCAGGCCCGGCAGGCGTACGCCGAGCGACCACAACCCGCTCGCCGCGTCCTGCGCCTGCATGGCGCCGAACCACTCGACCACGTCGGACACGCGGCGGGGCCGGACGGCCGGGTGCGGGCGCAGCAGCAGGCCGGTCATCCGTAGCGCGAGCGCCTCGGCGCGGCTGAGGCGTACGGTCACGGCGGCCTCCCGTCGGCAGGTGGACGGCCAGCACAGGCGGGGGCGCCGACAGCGCCGGGCGGGCCGGGAACGGGCCCCTGATCGCGCTACGCCGGCGGCGCTGCCGACGGAGCGCGATCCTCCGTTCAGGTTCCCGGCGCGGGGCGGCGTACGGCCGGCGCCGGTGTGAACAGGATCCCCGGCGGGTGTGGCCGCAAGCGCGCTTCCCCGCCGAACTTGCGCAAATCTTGAGCGGCGTTTGACACGGCAAGTAACGGGTAGTCGCCGGAGCTTACCCCGATTCGAGGAGGAGAACGTCTGATGGATGGCCAGGTCAAGGTCGCGGTGATCTATTACAGCGCGACCGGCATCACCTACCAGATGGCGCGGTCGGCGGTCGAGGCGGCGGAGGAGGCCGGCGCCGAGGTCCGCCTGCGTAAGGTACGTGAGCTGGCGCCCGACGAGGCGATCCGCTCCAACTCGGGCTGGCAGGCGCACCGGCTGGAGACCCAGGACGTGATGGAGGCCGAGCCGGACGACCTGTCCTGGGCCGACGTGGTGATCATGGGCTCGCCCACCCGGTACGGCATGGTCGCCGCGCAACTCAAGCAGTTCATCGACACGACCGGCCCGCTCTGGGCCAACGGCGCGCTGGCCGACAAGGTCTACACCGGCTTCACCTCCACCGCGACCGCGCACGGCGGCCAGGAGGCGACGCTGCTGTCCCTCTACACGGTCTTCTACCACTGGGGCGGCGTCGTGTTGACGCCCGGCTACACCGACCCCAGCCAGTTCGTCGCCGGCAACCCGTACGGCGCGTCGCACACCAGCAACAACGGCGAGGTCGCCCCGGACCACGTCGCGCTGGCCGCCACCGCGCTCACCGCCAAGCGGGCCGTGCTGATGGGCGCCGCGCTGAAGCGGGGCATGGCCGGCTGACCGCCGGCGCAACGGGCGACCGGTGACCCGGGCGGGGGCTCTCGAACCCGTCCGGACCACCGGTCACATTCGGCCTACCCCCGATCCGCCGTGGCATGCCCGCGCAGCGCCGTCCGGTCCAGCAGGTGCCCGAGCAGGTCGGCCAGGATCGCCGTGCCGTCCCGGCTGAGCACCGACTCCGGGTGGAACCGCACCCCGGCGAAGCCCGCGCCGCGCAGCGCGTGCATCGCGCCGTCGCCGGGCCACCAACAGGGCAGATGCGCGGGCATGGCGATCAGTGCACGGGAGCGGCGGTGCCGGGAACCCGATCAGCGTCGCCGCCCGCGCCGGGTAGGTTGACCGGCGATGGACATTCTCGCTCTGGACCTGGGCACCTCCTCGGCACGCGGGCTGGTGCTGGACGCGGACGCGGTGCCGCGCCCGGGCGCGCTGGCCCGCCGCAAGGTGCACCTGGCCACCGGCGACGACGGCACCGGCACGCTGGACGGCCCCGGCTACCTGGCGTGCCTCGTCGAGTGCCTGGACGAGCTGGCCGCGGGCGGGCACCTGGGGCAGGTCGGATTGGTGGCGACGTCCGCGCAGTGGCACTCCGTGCTGCCGCTGGCCGCCGACGGCACCCCGTCGGGGCCGGTGCTGACCTGGCTGGACACCCGGCCGGCGCCGGCCCGCGGCCCGGCCGGCCCGGCCGATCCGGACGACTACCACCGGCGCACCGGCACCTGGTGGCACCGCTGCTACTGGTCAATGCGGCTGCCCTGGCTGGCCGAGCGCGGCGGCGACTCGGCCGCCCGGTTCGCCGGCCTGGCCGAGTACGCGCTCGGCGCGCTGCTCGACGACGCGCCGATGTCGGTCTCGCTGGCCTCCGGGACCGGGCTGCTCGACCTGCGCCGCCTCGACTGGGACGCGGAGGCGTGCGCGCTGGCCGGGGTGCGCCCGCGGGAACTGCCGCGGCTGGCCCCGCCGGGCTGGCACGGCCGGTTGAACCCGGAGCACGCGCGGCGCTGGCCGCAGTTGGCCGGCGCGCGCTGGAGCGCGCCGGTCGGCGACGGCGCCGCGTCCAACGTGGGATCCGGCTGCGTCGACGAGTCCCGGGCCGCGGTCACCGTCGGCACCTCCGCAGCGGTCCGCATGATCCAGGCCGTGCCGGCCGGGGCGGAGCTGCCGCCGCTGCCGGACCAGCTCTGGCGCTACCGGATCGACCACGACCACGTGGTCACCGGGGCGGCGTACTCCAGCGGCGGGAACCTGTTCGCCTGGGCCGACCGCGAGCTGCGGCTGCCGGCGGGCGCGGAGCTGGAGGCCGCGCTGCGCCGCGCCGGGACCGGCGCGACGGCGCGGGCCGATCCCCGCTTCGGCGGGGACCGACCCCCGGGCACCGCTCCGGCCGGCTCGGGCGAGCTGCGCGGATTGAGCTTCGGGACCACCGCCGTCGACCTCCTGGTCGGACTGATGGGCGGGCTGTGCCGGCTCGTCGCCGACGACCTGGCGCTGCTGGAGGCCGGCGTCGGGGACCCGATGGAGGTGGTGCTCGGCGGCGGGGCGATGGCCGCCTCCCCGTGGTGGCGCTCGGCCTTCGTCGACGCGCTCGTCCCGCGTACGGTGCGATGGCAGCGCAACCCGGAGATCGGGGCGACCGGCGCCGCGCTGGTGGCTCTGGGCCGGATCCGGCAGGCGGCCGACGTCGGCGGCGTCGGCCGGCCGGATGCCGACGCCGGGCCGGCGGCGTAACCGCTGACCGTCCTGCTCATGCCGTCCGGGCGGGCGTTGACAGCGCCCGCCGGCCTGGTTGGATGGAGCCCGCTCCCCGGCGCGGTGGAGCGGACCGAGGAGGCAAGTGTGCGCGCAGGTCCCGACCCGGCCCGCGGCGCGGCCCCGCCGCCGCACCGCCGGCGCTCCGGGTTCCGGCTGCGGGACTGGCGGATGGGCACCAAGCTCGCCACCGTGCTCGTGATCCCCTCGCTGGCGTTCCTGGTCCTGGCCGGCGTGCAGACCCGGGGCCTGGTCGGGCAGACCACCACGCTGAGCGACTTCGCCGAGCAGGTCGGCATCGGCCGGCAGATCACCGCCGTGGTCGACCGGCTCCAGCAGGAGCGGGACCGTAGCGCCGGCGAGCTGGCCGCGCTGCGCCGGTCCGGCTCCGGCGCCGACCGGGACGCCGCGGTCGCCGCGCTGCGGCCGTTGCAGGAGGCGACCGACCGGGCGGTGGACGAGCTGCGCGCGGCGGCCGAACCGCTGGCCGACGCCGACGCCGCCTGGCGGGTCTCCTACGCGGAGGCGCTGGAGGCGTACGACCAGGTGGTGAACATCCGGGCCGCGGTGCCGCCCGCGGTGCTCTCCGCCGACACCGTGCTCAGCAACTACCACCGCGCGGTCGCGGCGCAGCTCAACCTGCTGGCCGAACCGTCGCCCGGCGACGGCCGGCGGGCGCTGACCGAGGCGGTGCTGCGCTACGTGCAACTGGCCCGGGTCAAGGAGTTGTCCTCCCGGATCCGCGCCGAGCTGTACGCGGCGGCCCGTGCCGGCCGCTACGAGCCGGACGACCAGGTGACGCTGAGCGACCTGCGGGCCCAGCAGCTCACCGCGCTGGGCGCGTTCCGGGTGGCGGCGACCGCCGAGCAGGTGCGCCGGTACGACCGCACCTCGGTGGACCCGGCCTTCGTCACGGCCACCCGGCTGGAGGAACGGACCCTGCCCACCGGCGGGGCGGAACCGGCGTTGCCGTCCGCGCCGCAGTGGTGGGCGGCCACCGAGCAGCGGCAGGAGCTGTTCCGCCAGCTCGAGGGCGAGATCCTCGACGACGCGGTGCGGCGGGCCGACGACGCGAGCGCGCGGCAGCTGCGGGAGACGCTGCTGGTCGCCGGCGGAATCGTCGCGGTTCTCCTGGTGGCCGTGCTCATCTCGCTGCTGGTCGGCCGGTCGGTGGCCCGCGCCATGCGCCAACTGCGCGGCCAGGCGCTGCGCATCGCGCAGGTGGAGCTGCCGATGACGCTCCAGCGGCTGCGGGCGGTGGACCGGCCGGTGGGCGCGATCGACGTCCCGCCGGCGGTGGTCGACTCGCAGGACGAGATCGGTGAGCTGGCGGAGGCGTTCGTGGCGGTGCACCGCAGCGCCGTGGACGTCGCGGTCGAGCAGGCGATGATGCGCCGCAACGTCAACTCGATGTTCGTCAACCTGGCCCGGCGCAGCCAGGTGTTGGTCGAGCGGCAACTGGAGCTGCTCGACGACCTGGAGCGTGAGGAGAGCGACCCGGACCAGCTGGAGAACCTGTTCAAGCTCGACCACCTCGCCGCCCGGATGCGCCGCAACGACGAGAGCCTGCTGGTCCTCGCCGGCACGGAGTCCACCCGGCGGTGGAACCGCCCGGTGGGGCTGGGGGCGGTGCTGCTCGCGGCGAGCGCGGAGATCGAGCAGTACCAGCGGGTGCGCCACGAGAACCGCTCCGACCTGTACCTGGTCGGGCACGCCGTCGGCGACCTGGTGCACCTGTTCGCGGAGCTGCTGGAGAACGCCACCACGTTCTCCCGGCCGGACACGGTGGTGCGGGTGGTGGTCGCGGCGGACGGTCCCGGCGCGTTGGTGGAGATCGTCGACCGGGGGCTCGGGATGAGCCCCGCCGCGTTGGCCGAGGCGAACGCGGTGCTGGCCGAGCCGCCGGCGGCGGACGTGGGCGCCTCCGAGCGGATGGGTCTGTTCGTGGTGAGCCACCTGGGTTCGCGCAACGGCGTCCGGGTGCAGTTGCTTCCCGGCCGGGAGGGTCTGGTCACCCGGGTCCGGATCCCGGCCGACCTGCTGGCCGAGACGCCCCCGCCGGGGTTGGACCCGCCGGTGCCGGCGCGGATGCTCGCCGGTCAGGTCGCCGCGGCGTCGCGGGCGCTCGGTACGGCCACCGCCGAGTTGCCGGTGGCCGGCCGCCACCCGGCACCGCCGCGGCCTGGTCCGCCGCCGCCGTCGGGTCCGCCGGCACTTCCGGTCTCGCCGCTGACCGGCCGTCCGCTCGGTGACGCGGCGGAGCCGCCGTCCCCGCCGCCCGCCGCCGCGCCGGACGCGGTGCCGCGCCCCCGACCGGTGCCCGGCCGGGCCGAGGACGTGCTCGCTCCGGCCGCCGGTGCGGCGGCGGGCGGCGGCTGGTTCTCTCGGCAGGGACCGACGTCGTCGGTGCTCGGTGTGACGCCGGCGCCGGCACGGACGCCGGTGACCGGGGGGACCAACGATCGCGGGCTGCCGGTGCGGGTGCCGATGGCCCAGCTCGCCGCGGTGTCGTCGGCCGAGCGGTCGGACCGTGCGGGGGTGCGGCACGAGCCGGACCCGGAGGCGGTCGGCGGTATGCTTTCCCGCTTCTACGGCGGGGTACGACGGGCCGAGGCCGAGGAGACGACCGAGATGTACCTGCCGCGCGACGAAGGGGGACGACGACAGTGACGACGTTGAGCCAGGAGGCACGCGACCTGAGCTGGCTGGTGAACGCGTTCGCCGAGCGGGTGCCCGGGGTGGCGCACGCCGTGGTGGTGTCGTCCGACGGCCTGCTGGTGGCGATCTCCGCGCACCTGCCGCGCGACCACGCGGACAAGCTCGCCGCGGTGACCTCGGGCCTGATGAGCATCACCGCGGGCGCGGCCCAGATGTTCGACGGCGACATCGTCAAGCAGACAGTGGTCGAGATGGGCCGGGGCTACTTCCTGGTGATGCAGATCCGCGACGGCTCGATCCTGGCGACGCTGGCCGGCGCGGACGCGGACATCGGCGTGGTCGGCTACGAGATGGCCCGGCTGGCCAAGCAGGCCGGCGAGATGCTCACCCCGGCGCTGCGGGCCGAACTCCAGCAGGCGCTGCCGCGCTGAGCTTCGGGTCAGGCGCCGACGAGCACCCGGCCGGCGCCGCCGCCGGCCGGGCCGTGCCCGTCTAGAGTCCGTTGCGGCGGATCACCTCGCGGTACCAGTGGGCGCTGCGCTTGAACACCCGGCGCTGGGTCGGGTAGTCCACGTAGATCAGGCCCCAGCGCTGCTCGTACCCCTCGTTCCACTCGAAGTTGTCCAGCAGCGACCAGACGTGGTAGCTCTCCAGCGGCACGCCGTCGCCGATGGCCCGGTGCGCGGCGGTGAAGTGGTCGCGCAGGAAGGCGACCCGGCCGGCGTCGTCGACGGTGCCGTCCGGTCCGGGTGCGTCGGGGCAGGGCAGGCCGTTCTCGGTGACAGTGATCGGCACCGGGCCGTAGTCACGGGTGACCCGGGTCAGCGTGTCGTACATGCCCTGGGGGTAGATCTGCTGCCAGTCCGCCTCCGACGTGGGCCACCGGCGGACCGTGCCACCGCTGCCGGTGACGTAGATCGGGGTGTAGTACTGCACCGCGAGCAGGTCCACCGGGCTTGAGATGATCTTCAGATCGCCGTCCCGGACGCCCCGGGCCATCCGGCTGTCCGGGCCCAGGTCGTCGAGCACGTCCTGCGGGTACGCGCCCTTGAAGATCGAGTCGAGGTAGAGGCGGTTCTCGTAGCCGTCGTGGAGCCTGGTCGCGGCGGCGGCCTCGGCGCTGTCGTCCGCCGGGTAGCAGGGGTGCAGGTTGAGCGCCGGACCGACCCGCCCGGGCACGCCGGAGGCGCGCAGCGCCTGCACGGCGAGGCCGTGGGCGAGCTGGAGGTGGTGGGCCACCAGGTACGCGGCGGCCTCGTCCTGGTGCCCGGGAGCGTGGTGGCCGGTGAGGTAGCCGTTCTGCACCACGGTCTTCGGCTCGTTGACGGTGAGCCACACCGGCACCTGCTCGCCGAGGCCGTGGAACACCGCGTCGGCGTAGTCGGCGAAGCGCTCGGCGGTGTCGCGGTTCTCCCAACCGCCGTCGTCCTGCAACGCCTGGGGGAGGTCCCAGTGGAACAGGGTGACCATCGGCGCGATGTCCCGTTCGTGCAGCCCGTCCACGACCCGGCGGTAGAAGTCGAGGCCACGCTGGTTCGGGCGGCCGGAGCCGTCGGCCTGGATGCGGGGCCAGGAGATGGAGAAGCGGTAGCTGCGCAGTCCCAGCTCGCGCATCAGGTCGAGGTCCTGCGCGTAGCGGTGGTAGTGGTCGGCCGCGACGTCGCCGGTGTCGCCGTTGCGGGTGCGTCCGGGCGTGCGGCTGAAGGTGTCCCAGACGGATTCGCCCCGCCCGTCCTCCTTGGCGGCCCCCTCGATCTGGTAGGCCGAGGTCGCCGCGCCCCAGCCGAATCCGGGCGGGAACCGCAGCCCACCGTCGGGCGCCGTGTCGGTGTCGCGCTCGGGCGGGGAGTCGCAGCCGCCGAGGGCGGTGGCGGAGGCGGCGAGCCCGGCCGCGGTGGCGCCGGCGAGCCCGGTCCGGGCCGCGCCGGCGGCGGTCGCGGACAGGGCCGCGCGGCGGAGCAGGCGCCGTCGGGTGAGTAACGACATGGAGGTTCTCCTCGAAGTGACGGGCCGCCCGGGGGCCGGGAGCGCTCCCAGCATAGGCCGGAGGCGGCCGGCCTCGATTCCGGCGGTCGCGGCGCGGGCGCGGCGCGGCCGGCGGGCGGCCGGAGTGGGGGTGGGCGGGTGTCGCTCGGGGGGCGGGGGCGAGCGGCGAGGATGGGGCAGATAGCGCGAAAGGCCGTCCGGGTGGCGTGTCACGCCTGTCCCGTCGGCCTCTTTTGCCGTCGACAACGGGGGTTTAGTGTGGGGACGGGGGAGGGCAACCCCCGTCCCCACCGAGATGCACACACACACGACCTGGAATTGGCGTCCGTCGTGCGTGTCGCGCGGGAGCCGGGCCACGCGAGTGGCTCTGGTTCCACCTCCCTCCATCTGGCGGGTGATGGCCGGCGGCGGCGTCCGGGCTGGTATCGCCGTCGGCCATGGGGCCGATCCGCCGGGCACGGGTGTCCCCGGCGATTCAGTACTTACATCTCCGTCGATGGAAGCGCTCCCATCGGCGATGCTGCGACTGTAACCCCCGTCACGGGTTTGTGAAAGCCCCTAAACGAGATCGAAACATGGACGTGGGTATCTGCCCTGGACATTGTGGTGGGAGCGCTTCCATGGCAGACTCTCGACACGCGACGCGGAGCCAGCTCGCGCGAGCGCGGGCCGCCGAGGGCACCCGGTGACAACCGGTGCGGCGCCCGATCCCCGGCACGGCCGGGACGACCACCTTTCCGGACGCCTCCGTCCCCCCGCGTACGTCCGACGGCGCGTGGAGGCGCCCCGCCGGGACCCCGGTCCCGGCCCGGTCCGAGGAGACACCGCCCACATGAGACTCATGGCCAGACGTCGCCGCACGGCGATGCTCGCCGCCACCGCCCTCGCCATCGGCGGGGTGGCCCTGCCGGCGACCGCCGCGCAGGCCGCCCCGGCCTGCGACGTGACCTACGCGACAAACGACTGGAGCGGCGGCTTCACCGCCAGCGTCACCATCAAGAACCTGGGTGACGCGCTGAACAACTGGTCGCTGAAGTTCGCGTTCCCCAACAGCAGCCAGCGCGTGACCCAGGGCTGGTCGGCCAAGTGGAGCCAGTCCGGCAGCGAGGTGACCGCGACCAACGAGTCGTGGAACGGCAGCCTGCCCACCGGCGCGTCCACCAACATCGGCTTCAACGGCTCGTTCAGCGGCAGCAACCCGAAGCCGTCCGCGTTCACGCTCAACGGGGTCGCCTGCAACGGCGCCTCCACCAACCAGCCGCCGACGGTGTCCCTCGGCGTGCCGGCCGGTCCGTTCACCGCCCCGGCGGACGTCCCGCTGACCGCGACCGCCAGCGACCCCGACGGCACCATCAGCAAGGTCGAGTTCTACCGCAACGGGCTGCTGGTCAACACCGACACCACCGCGCCCTACGGCTACGACCTGCTGGGCCTTCCCGCCGGCAGCTACACCGTGCAGGCCAAGGCGTACGACAACGCCGGCGGCACCGCGACGGTGGAGGAGGCGTTCACGGTGACCGCGGCCACCGGGCCGAAGCTGCTCGCCAACCCGTCAGCGGTGAGCGTCGACGAGGGCGGCAGCGCCACGGTCCGCTACACGCTCAGCGCGGCGCCCAGCGGCAACGTCCCGGTGACCCTCGCCGTCACCGGTGACACCGACATCACCGTCTCGCCGGCCACGCTGACGCTCACCCCGAGCAACTGGAGCACCGGCGTCACCGCCACCGTCGCCGCGGCCGAGGACGCGGACACCGTCGGCGGCACCGCCACCGTGACGGCGTCGGCCACCGGGTACGCCCCGGTCTCGGTGGTCGCCACCGAGGTCGACAACGACAGCCCGGGCGGCGACAACGCCTACATCAAGAAGTTCCTCGACCAATACGGCAAGATCAAGAACTCGGGCTACTTCAGCCCCGAGGGCGTGCCGTACCACTCGATCGAGACGCTGATCGTCGAGGCGCCGGACCACGGGCACGAGACCACGTCGGAGGCGTTCAGCTTCTGGATCTGGCTGGAGGCCCAGTACGGCCGGGTCACCCACAACTGGAGCCCGTTCAACAACGCGTGGACCGTGACGGAGAAGTACATCATCCCGAGCCACGCCGACCAGCCCACGGCGGGCGCGCCGGGCACCCCGCAGTACGCGGCGGAGCACAACCTGCCCAGCCAGTACCCGTCCGCGCTGGAGGCCAGCGTCCCGGTCGGCCAGGACCCGCTGCGCTCGGAGCTGCAGTCCACCTACGGCACCGGTGACATCTACGGCATGCACTGGCTGATGGACGTCGACAACACCTACGGCTTCGGCCGGTGCGGCGACGGCACCACCAAGCCCGCCTACATCAACACGTTCCAGCGGGGCACCCAGGAGTCGGTGTGGGAGACCGTGCCGCAGCCGTCCTGCGACACGTTCAAGCATGGCGGCCAGTACGGCTACCTCGACCTGTTCGTCAAGGAGTCCAACGCCCCGGCCAAGCAGTGGAAGTACACCAACGCGCCGGACGCCGACGCGCGTGCCGTGCAGGCCGCGTACTGGGCCCTGACCTGGGCCAAGGCGCAGGGCAAGGAGGCCGACGTGGCGGCCACCGTGGCCAAGGCCGCCAAGATGGGCGACTACCTGCGTTACGCGCTGTTCGACAAGTACTTCAAGAAGATCGGCAACTGCGTCGGGGCGTCCGCGTGCCCGGCCGGCAGCGGCCGTGACTCGGCGCACTACCTGCTCTCCTGGTACTACGCCTGGGGCGGCGCGTACGACACGTCGCAGAACTGGTCGTGGCGGATCGGCTCCAGCCACAGCCACTTCGGCTACCAGAACCCGTTCGCGGCCTGGGCGATGACCAACGTCGCGGAGCTGAAGCCGAAGTCGCCGACCGCGGTCTCCGACTGGCAGAAGAGCATGGACCGGCAGCTGGAGTTCTACACCTGGCTCCAGTCCGCCGAGGGCGGCATCGCCGGCGGCGCCACCAACAGCTGGGACGGCAACTACGGCACCCCGCCGGCCGGCACCGCCACCTTCTACGGCATGTTCTACGACGTCGACCCGGTCTACAACGACCCGCCGTCGAACCAGTGGTTCGGCATGCAGGCCTGGTCGATGCAGCGCATCGCCGAGCTCTACCTGCAGACCGGTAACGCCAAGGCCAAGGCGCTGCTGGACAAGTGGGTGCCGTGGGCCATCGCCAACACCACCACCGGCGCCAACTGGTCGATCCCGTCGGACATGAAGTGGACGGGCCAGCCGGCCAACTGGAACCCGAGCAGCCCGCAGCCGAACACCAACCTGCACGTCGAGGTGACGGTCAAGGGTCAGGACGTCGGCGTCGCCGCCGCCTACGCCCGCACCCTCATCGCGTACGCGGCCAAGTCCGGCAACACCGCGGCGAAGAACACCGCCAAGGGCCTGCTGGACGCGCTGTCGGCAGCCGCCGACAGCAAGGGCGTGTCGATGCCGGAGAAGCGCGGCGACTACAAGCGCTTCGACGACGTCTACAACGCCGCCGACGGTCAGGGCCTCTACGTGCCGCCGGGCTGGACCGGGAAGATGCCCAACGGCGACACCATCGCCGCCGGCAAGAGCTTCCTGGACATCCGTTCCTTCTACAAGAACGACCCGGACTGGCCGAAGGTGCAGGCGTACCTGGACGGCGGCGCGGAGCCGGTCTTCAACTACCACCGGTTCTGGGCGCAGGCGGACGTCGCCATGGCGTACGCCGACTACGGCACCTACTTCCCGCAGGGATGAGGTGACGACTCCTCCGTGGGCGGGAGATGACCCGCCCACGGAGGACGCCCACCCGGCCGATGGGGGAACGGAGCGGCCGGGTCGGCGGACGGCCTGACGCCCACGGTCAGGCCGGGTGGGCCGGCCGTCCGGCCGACGCAGCGGACGGACCGGCCCACCACCCCGCCCGGGGACGACCCATGGCGCGAAAAGGCACCGAAAATTCAACGCTCCACGGGATCACATCCGTGGCGCCGACGGAGTAACGTATTTGACGGAGAGGCCGCTCCCCCCGTGGCGGCCTCTCCACTATTGTTCCCGGGCCACTGCCTCTTCCCGGGCCACTGCCTCTTCCCGGGCCACTGCCGGCGTCGGCGCGCCGCCCGGGCCGGACGCCCCCGCCGGGTGCCGCAGCCCCGGATGCCCGGCCGGCAACGACCGACGGATCACCACCCAGCTCACCGCCAGCGCCGCCGCGATCAGCGGCCAGGTCAGGGCCGCCCGCGTCACCGCCAGCGCGACCACCTGCCCGTCGAGCCAGAGCGGCACGAGCACCGCCACCCGCAGCACGTAGGACGCCGTCCACACCCAGCTCGCCCGGCCGTACGCCCGCAGCAGCGCCGGGTCGCGCCGCCACCGCCCCCGCTGCCCGAGCGCCAACCCGACCACCACGCCGAGCAGCGGCCAGCGCACCACGACGCTTACCGCCCAGGCCAGCGCGCTGGCCGCGTTGGCGGCGATCTGCAACAGGAAGAAGTCGCCGGCCCGGCCGGTGCGCAACGCGATCAGCGCGGCCAGGCAGACCGCGAGCAACCCGACCAGCACCGAGCGGGGACGGTCGCCACGCCGCCAGCGCCACCCGGCCACCGCCGTGCCGGTCACCACCGCGGCGGCCACCGCGGCGGCCAGCCCGCCGAGCGCCCAACCGAGCCCGAACGCCAGCGGGGGCAGCGTGGCGTCCACCGCTCCCCGCCGGCCGCCGAGCAGGTCGGCCAGCGACTCCGGCCGGGCCTCGGCCGACCGCTGCGGATCCGGCCCACCGCTCACCTGCCACCTCCTCGACGACGCCCGACTCAACCTACGCCGGAACCCTGGCGCTCCGGCGCGCGCCGGAGCGGGTCGACCGCTAAGTTGTCCGGGTGCGGGAGACGGCGAGGGGTTGGACGGCGGTCTGGTTGGTCGTACTGGCCTTGCTCCAGACGGCCGCGTTCCTGGTGTTGTGGCGGCTCGCCGTGCACACCGGGCTGGGTCAGTGGCTGGACACGGTCGCGTTGACCGGCAACGAGATCGGGCAGGAGCGGGTCGACGGGCCGGTGGACACCATCCTCAACGCCATGTCGGCGGTGTCGCTGCTGGCCGCCACCGCCGTGATCGGTTTCATCGCGCTGATCCGGGGTCGCAAGGCGCTCGCCGTCACCGCGACGTTGCTGATCGCCGGCGCGAACGCGAGCACCCAGTTGCTCAAACACTTCCTGGTCCGCCCGGACTTCGGCATCGACCCGGAACGGGCCGCCGCCGGCAACAGCCTGCCCAGCGGCCACACCACGGTGGCCGCCTCGGTGGCGGTCGCGCTGATCCTGGTGCTGCCCCGGCAGCTACGGGTGGCCGGCGCGTTCATCGGCGCCGGTTACGCCGCCGCCGCCGGCGTGGCCACGCTCTCCGCCGGTTGGCACCGGCCCAGCGACGCGGTCGCCGCGTACCTGCTGGTCGGCGCGTGGGCCGCGGTGGCGGGGCTGGTGCTGCTGGTCTTTCAACGGGAGCGGGCCGTGGTGGAGCCGGGCGACGCGCACCGGCTGGCCGCCGCCGTGCTCGGCGTCGGCGGCGCGCTGGCCCTGCTGGTCTCCGCGCTGGCGCTGTCCTGGCTGGTCGACCGTTCCACGACCGCCGTCGAGGAGCTCGGCCGCCGACCGCTGTTCGTCGGGTACGCGGGCAGCGCGACAGGCATCGTCGGCACGATCGCCGTGGTGACCGCGCTGGTCCTCGCCGTGGTGCACCGGCTGGTGCCCCGCTGGAAGGGTTGAGGGAGCGCCGATGGAGCCGGTACGAGCGGCGTTCCGCGCCGAGTGCGGGCGGCTGGAACGGGTGCTGCGCGGCCTGGACGCTCCGGCCCTGGACCGGCCGACGCCGTGCCCGCCGTGGCGGGTGCGGGACCTGCTGGCGCACGTGTGCACCGGGGCCGGCCGGCTGGTCGCGATGCTCGCCGAGCCCGCGCCGCCCCGGCCCGAGGTGACCGCGCCCGACTACTTCGGCGCCGCCAAGTTCGCGCCCGCGGTCGACCGGGAGCGGATCGACGGGGCGCGGGCGGCGGCGCGCGAGCATCCGGGTCCGGCGGAGGTGGCGCGCGAGTTCGGGCGGGCCTGGCGGGCCACCGACGCGGCGGTCGCGGCCGAGCCGCCGGGGCGGGTGGTGCGCACCCGACACGGCGACGCGATGACGCTTACCGAGTTCCTGCGTACCCGGGTGGTGGAGGTCGCGGTGCACGGCCTGGACCTGGCCGACGCGCTGGACCGGTCGCCCTGGACGAGCCCGGCCGCGGTCGCGGTGGTGGTCGACGTGCTGACCGCCGGTCGGCCGGTGCCGGACGGGCTCGGTTGGGACGCGCTCACCGTGCTGCGCAAGGCCACCGGTCGGTTGCCGTTGACCGGCGCGGAACGCACGGCGCTGGCGGCGGCCGGCGTCCGCCGGCTCGCCTTCGGCGGCTGAGCCGGGTCAGCCCGCCGCGCCGCGACGCAGGTGGTCCAGCACGATCGGGTCGATCCGCCCGGGCACGAAGCGTTCCTCCAAATTCTCCAGGCCCGACCAGGCGGCGAGCGCGTCGTCCAGCCCGGCCGGCCCGACCGGGTGCCCGGCGGCGGCGAGCAGCTCCGCCACCTCGACGGCGAGCGGGCCGGTGAGGTCGCGCAGGGTGGCCGGGTCGGGACGGCCGAAGATCATGGTGTGCAGACCGAGCAGCCGCCGCAGTTCGGCGACCGGGTCGGGATGGTCGTCCACGCGCAGGTCGACCAGTTCGTCGCCGGTGCCGGCGTATCCGCCGTGCCGCTGCACCACCAGCAGCGCGGCGCTCTGCCGGCCGCGCCGGTCGCCGCCGGCCCGGTCGCCGGCGGCCAGCGCGGCCAGCATCCGCTGCGGGAACGGCAGGTCGGTGCCGGTGAGCCAGGCGTCGCGCAGCGCGTCGATCACCTGGGGGCCGTCCAGGATGTTGCCCTGCGCGGCCCACCCGTCGCCGGCCTGCCCACCGGCCCAGGGATGGCAGCGCGGGCCGGTCCAGGTGGCGCCGGCGCCGGCGGCCCCGACCACCGCGAGCTGCCGGTCGTCGCGCCCGGGGTCGGCGGCGACCAGGCCGGCCACCGCGTCGGCGGCGGTCACGCCGGTACGCAGCATGGCCAGCGCCTGCGCCCGGTAGGCGAGGTTGGCGTGGGCCTGGGTGGCGACCGCACCGATGCGTGCCTCGGCGGCCGGAACCAGCGCCCCGGCGGCGAGGAACCGGCTGGCCACGGCCACACCGTGCAGGTGCCCGTCGGCGGAGCGGGCGACGAGCGAGAAGGTCACGCGCGGATCGTAGCCCGGCGCTCGCCGCCGACGGCAGGCCGACCCGGCCAGCGGCGCGAGGCGGACCAGCAGCGGCGCCGACAGCAGCAGCACGGCGACCGCCACGAGTCGGGACGGGGAGACGCGGCCGAACACCTCGTACTCGAACCGGGCCCGGCCGGCCAGGAACAGCGCCGGCCCGCCCACCACCATGGCCAGCCACGGCAGCTCGTTGTGCCCGGTCGGGTGCTCGATGGTCAGCTCGTAGCCGATCGCGGCGGCCACCACGCCGACCACCATCACCAGATGGGTGTCGGCGGCGGAACGGCCGATGCTGGCCGGATGGCGGGCCCCGGTCACCGCCTCGCCGAGGATCTGCCCGGCCCGCTGCACATAGATCCGCCACAGCAGCACGGACGTGGCCAGCGCGGCCGCGAACGCGCCGGTGGCCGCCGCGCCGACCGGCGTCCCGACGAAGGTCAGGCCGGCGACCAGGATCGTCTCCCCGAGCGCGACGAGGTAGAACTGCTGGTACCGCTCGGCCAGGTGACCACCGTGGATGTCCCACCGGGAGATCGTCGAGCGACCGAGTCCCGGCACCGGCCAGCCGAAGCGGTTGCCGAGATGCTCCATCAGCAGCGCCGCGCCCCAGAGCACCACCCGGGCGTCGGTGGGCAGCACCGCGCCGAGCAGCCAGAGCACCCCCGCCACGCAGTAGGTGATCAACATGCGTAGCTTCAACCGGCGGTACTGCAACCTGCGCAGCACGACCAGCAGGATCGCCGAGCGGGCGACGTGCGCCACCACGTACGCGATGGCGAACGCCATCCCCGTCGAGCCGAAGGCGCGGGGGATCGCCACCCCCATCACCATCGCCGACACCAACGCGGTGACCACGATGATCTGCAACCACAGGTGGTACGGGTCGTAACGGCTGGTGGTCCACGCGGTGCCCTGCCAGAGCATCCAGAGCGCGATCAGCAACAGCAGGGTCTTGCCGCCGCCGGTCACCGCCGACCACGTGTCCCGGCCGGCCTCCATGGTCAGGTCCTCGAAGGCGCGGGCCGAGATCCGGGTCAGCGCGAAGACGTAGACCAGGTCGAAGAAGAGTTCCAGGAAGGTGGCCCGCGCTCCGTCGCCGTCGTCCGGGCGCAGCGCGGCGGGCTCGGCGATCCTCACCCGGAAGTCGTAACACTCTTTCCGGTCATAGCGCCGCGGATCGCGCGTATCGCCTCCGATCTTGCTCCGGGCCGTTCCGGCGGGCACGATCGATCGGGTGACGAACCGATGGGGCATGACCGTTCCGCTGGGCGGCATCACACTCGCCGACCACGCCGCCGTCTACGCCGCCCTGAACGAGGCCGGGTTCACCGACGTCTGGTCGTCGGAGGTGGCCGGGACCGACGCGTTCACCCCGCTCGCGCTCGCCGCCGCCTGGCAGCCCCGGCTGCGGCTCGGCACCGCGATCACCCCGGTCTTCACCCGAGGGCCGGGGTTGCTGGCGATGAGCGCCGCCGCGCTGGCCGAAGCCGCGCCGGGCCGCTTCGCGCTGGGTGTCGGCGCGTCCTCGCCGGTGCTGGTGCGGGACTGGAACGCGGTGCCGTTCGACGAGCCCTACCGGCGCACCCGTGACGTGTTGCGCTTCCTGCGCGCCGCGCTGCGCGGCGAGACCGTCGACGGGGCGTACGACACGTTCACGGTGCGGCGGTTCACGCTGGAACGCCCGCCGGCGGTCCCCCCACCGGTGCTGCTCGCCGCACTGCGCCCCGGCATGCTGCGGCTCGCCGCCGCGGAGGCGGACGGCGTGATCCTCAACTGGCTGGCCGCCACCGACGTGCCGACCGCGCTCGCTGAGCTGGGCGAGCGCCGCCCCGGCTTCGAGGTCGCCGCCCGGATCTTCGTCTGCCCCACCGAGGACGCCGGTTACGCCCGTGCCCTGGGCCGTCGGCTGATCACCAGCTACCTCACCGTGCCCGCCTACGCCGCCTTCCACCGCTGGCTGGGCCGGCAGGACAGCCTGGCAGAGATGTGGCGGGCGTGGGAGGCGGGGGACCGGCGTGGCGCCGCCGCCGCGGTGCCCGACGACGTGGTGGACGCGCTGGTGCTGCACGGCCCGCCCGAGCGGTGCGCGGCCGAGGCCCGCCGGTACGCCGCCAACGGCGTCGACGTGCCGGTGCTGGCGGTGCTGCCCACCCCGGAGACGACCGAGGGCGGCGCGGCGGCCTGGCTCGACCTGCTGCCCCGGCTCGCCGGCGGCGCCGGTGAGGTGCGCTGAGATGAACCTGACCGATCGGGTGGCCGTGATCACCGGCGGGGGCGGCGGCATCGGCGCGGCGTTGGGCCGCCGGTTCGCCGCCGAGGGCGCCGCCGCCGTGGTGCTGGCCGACCTGGCCGCCGACGCGGCCCGCGCGGCGGCCGACGCGATCGGCCCGGTCGCCACCGGCGTCGGGTTGGACGTCACCGACGAGGCGGCGGTCCGCGCACTCGTCGACGAGACCGAGCGCCGCCACGGCCGGGTCGACCTGTTCTGCGCCAACGCCGGGGTGTCCACCGGCGGCGGCCTCGACGCGCCGGACGCCGACTGGGAGCGGGCCTGGCGGGTCAACGTGCTCGGTCACCTGCACGGCGTGCGGGCGGCGCTGCCGGGGATGTTGCGCCGGGGGCAGGGGCACCTGCTGCTCACCTGCTCGGCGGCGGGCCTGCTGACCGCGGTCGGCGACGCCCCGTACACCGCCACCAAGCACGCGGCGGTCGGCCTCGCCGAGTGGGTGGCGATCACCTACCGGGACGCCGGCGTCCGGGTCAGCGCGCTCTGCCCGCAGGGCGTGGACACCCCGATGCTCGCCGACGGCCTGGCCGAGGGGCACCTGGGTGCCCGGGTGATCGCCGCCTCCGGCGCGATCCTCACCCCGGACCAGGTCGCCGACGCGGTCATCGCCGGGCTGGCCGAGGAGCGGTTCCTCATCCTGCCGCACACCGAGGTGGCCGACTACGCCCGCCGCCGCGCCGAGGACCCGGACGGCTGGCAGGCCGGCCTGCGTAAGCTCGTCCGCAGGTTGCGCGCCGCCGACCGCTGAGCGGCGGCATCCCGCCGGATCCCGCACCGCTGGCGCGGCACGGCTCTCTGACCGCCCGGCGTCCCGCACCCCGCCGGCCCGTCCCGGACGCCGCGCCGGGGACTCTCCTTCCGGGGTCCCGTGTTCG